>NZ_JBSFYP010000002.1:0-199625 GCF_053599835.1 Micromonospora sp. NPDC005163 | reverse complement strand
TAGGACGAGAACAGCAAGGACGAGAACAGCAAGGACGAGAACAGCAAGGACGAGAACAGCAAGGACGAGAACAGCAAGGACGAGAACAGCAAGGACGAGAACAGCAAGGACTACGAGGGCATGTACGAGTACGGCCAGGGCGGCGGCGCCGCCGCCGACGGCCACCGCGACGAGGACAGCAAGGACTGGAAGGGCGAAGAGCACGGCCAGGAAGGCCGCGACGCCAAGGACGAGGGCAAGAAGGACTGGGAGTCCAAGGACGAAGACAAGAAGGACCGGGACTCCAAGGACCACGACAAGAAGGACTGGGACTCCAAGGACGAAGACAAGAAGGACCGGGACTCCAAGGACCGCTGGGAGAACAAGCGGGACTTCGTCTACTACGGCGAGGCCAAGGTCGACAAGGACGCCCGCCCGGGTCGCTACGAGCTCAAGGGCTCGTGCGGCGAGGGTGAGCTCGTCGTGCTGCCCCGCGGCGGGGTCGACGGCGGTGACGGTGGCGCGAGCACCGGCACCGACCGTGGCCTGGCCACCGGTGGGGCGAGCCTGCTCGGCGCTTCCGCGCTGGGCGGGATCGTGCTGATGCGTCGTCGGCGGACCGATGGTTCGCTCGTCTGACGTGACGACGACACGGGCCGGCGGCCGTCACGGGAAACCGTGGCGCGCCGCCGGCGCGGTCGTCGTCGTCACCCTGGCCATGATCGGTGCTGGCATGATCGGCACCTCGATGAAGACCACGCCCCCTCCCCGCCCGCCGCAGCCGCTGGCCCAGGCCGGTCCCGAGGTCACCGGGCCGGCGGTCACCGGTACGGTTCCGCCGGCCGACGGGGAGCCCGTAGGGGCCGTCCAGGCTGGACTGGAGCGGTCCGCCCCGACCAGCATCGAGATCCCCAAGATCAGCGTCAACGCGACGATCATGTCGCTGGGCACCAACCCGGACGGCACCGTCGAGGTTCCCCCGCTTGAGCAGGCCGACCAGGCCGGCTGGTACGAACCGGGCCCGAGCCCCGGCGAAACCGGTAACGCGGTCATCGTCGGGCACGTGGACTCGGCGAAGCTCGGACCGGCCGTCTTCTTCGATCTCGGCTCTCTCGTCCCCGGCGACACCATCACCGTGCGGCGGGCCGACGGCCAACCGGTCGCCTTCAAGGTCGACTCGGTGAAGTCGTACCCGAAGACGTCCTTCCCCACGGAGCTGGTGTACGGGCCGAACGACCGGCCCGGCCTGCGGGTGGTCACCTGCGGCGGTCAGTTCGACGAGGCCGTCAAGAGCTACCCGGACAACGTGGTCGTTTTCGCCACCCTGGTGAAGTGACCCGCGACAACGAAAGCGGTCCGGCCGATCGGGTCACCTCGATCGGCCGGACCGTGTCCGGCGTACCGACTCAGGCCGCGGCGGAGGTCCGCACCAGGGTGCGGATCTGACGCAGCAGCACGGACAGGGCGGCGAGATCCGCCCGCGACTCGTCGAACTCCCCCATCGCCCGGCGCGCTCGGTGGATCGAGGTGGCGTTCGACTGCTCCCACTGCTGCACCCGCTCGTGCGGCGGCAGCTCGTCAGGAGTGGAGTCGAGCACCTCCGCGGTGAGCGCGGCCAGCGCGGCGTACAGGTCGTACCGCAGCGCCATCCGGGCCAGCGTCTGCCAACGGTCCTCGCGCGGCAGCAGGGAGATCTTCGACAGCAGCGAGTCCACCCGGAACAGGTCGGAGAGCACGAAGTAGACCGAGGCCACCTCGCCCACGTCCCGACCGCTGCGGGTCGCGGTCTCCACCACGTCCAGCAGGCCGAAGCTGTACATCAGACGGGTCGCCTGCTCCGCCAACTCCCGGGGCAGCCCCCGCTCGGTCATCGAGTCGATGTGCGCCGCGATGGCCTGCCGCTCGCTGCCGTAGAACAGTTCCTCCAGGCCCGGCAGCAGCCGGGTCACCCCGTCCCGCAGGCGGGCGATCTCGGTCGGCACGTCGATCGGCGAGCGCCGGTTGGTCACCAGCCAGCGCACCGCGCGGTCGAGCAGCCGGCGGGTGTCCAGGTAGACGCTGGTCTGCAGCTCGGGCGAGACCTTGTTGTCCAGCGCCTCGACCGCGTCCCACAGCTCACGCAGCCCAAACACCTCGCGGACCACCACGTACGCCCGGATCACGTCGGCCGCGCTGGCCGCGGTCTCCTCGACCACCCGGAAGACGAACGTGATGCCGCCCCGGTTGATCGCCTCGTTGACCAGCACGGTGGTGACGATGTCCCGGCGTAGCCGGTGCCGGCCCATCCGGTCGGCGAACCGCTCGCGCATCGGCGTCGGGAAGTAGTTGACCATGACCTCGGTCGTCCACTCCTCGTCCGCCAACCCCTCGGTGAGGATCTCCCGCTCAAGGACGATCTTCACGTACGCGAGCAGCACCGCGAACTCCGGCGCGGTCAGCCCGGACTCGCTGCGGACCGCCAGCTCCTCGTCCGGCGGCAGCGCCTCCAGCGACCGGTCCAACGCGCCGGAGCGCTCCAGGTCGTTGATCATCCGACGGTGCACCGGGAGCAGCGAGGCGGCCTGGGCCTGGGCGTTGTTGATCGCCCGGGCCTGGTCGTAGTTGTCCCGCAGCACCAGCTCCCTGACCTCGTCGGTCATCTCGGCCAGCAGCTCGTCGCGGGCGGCCATGGCCAGGTCTCCGTCGCCGACAGCGGTGTTCAGCAGGATCTTGATGTTCACCTCGTGGTCGGAGGTGTCCACCCCGGCCGCGTTGTCGATGAAGTCGGTGTAGATCCGGCCACCGGTCAAGGCGTACTCGATCCGACCGAGCTGGGTCCAGCCCAGGTTGCCGCCCTCGCCGGCCACCCGGCAGCGCAGGCTGCGCCCGTCCACCCGGATCGCGTCGTTGGACTTGTCGCCCACCTCGGCGTTGGTCTGGCTGGACGCCTTGACGTAGGTGCCGATGCCGCCGTTCCAGAACAGGTCCACCGGCGCGGTGAGGATGGCCTTCATCAGCTCCTGCGGCGACATCTGCGTGACGTCGTCGTCCAGGCCGATCGCCGCCCGCACCTGCGGGGTGATCGGAATGGACTTGGCGGTACGCGAGAAGATGCCGCCGCCGGCCGAGATCAGCTCCGGGTTGTAGTCCTCCCAGGACGATCGGGTCAGGTCGAACAGCCGCTTGCGCTCGGCGTACGAGGTGGCCGCGTCCGGGTCCGGGTCCAGGAAGATGTGCCGGTGGTCGAAGGCGGCCACCAACCGGATGTGCTCGGAGAGCAGCATCCCGTTGCCGAACACGTCGCCGGACATGTCGCCGACACCGACCACGGTGAAGTCCTGGGCCTGGGTGTCCAGACCCAACTCCCGGAAGTGCCGCTTGACCGACTCCCAGGCGCCCCGGGCGGTGATGCCCATCTTCTTGTGGTCGTAGCCCGCCGAACCGCCGGAGGCGAACGCGTCGCCCAGCCAGAAGTTGTGGGCCGCGGAGATCTCGTTGGCGATGTCGGAGAACGTCGCGGTGCCCTTGTCCGCCGCCACGACCAGGTACGGGTCGTCGCCGTCGTGGCGGACCACGTCGACGGGCGGCACGATCTGCCCGCTGACGATGTTGTCGGTGACGTCCAGCATCGCGCCGACGAACTCCTGATAGCAGGCGACCGCCTCGTCCCGGTCGCCCGGCTTCTGCTTGAGCACGAAGCCGCCCTTGGCGCCCACCGGCACGATCACGGTGTTCTTCACCATCTGCGCCTTGACCAGGCCGAGCACCTCCGTGCGGAAGTCCTCCCGACGGTCGGACCAGCGCAGCCCGCCCCGGGCCACCGGCCCGAACCGCAGGTGCACGCCCTCGAACCGGGGCGAGTAGACGAAGATCTCGAACTTCGGCCGTGGGGCCGGCAGGTCCGGGATCGCCTGCGGATCGAGCTTGAAGGCCACGTACGCCTTCGGCCGCCCACCGACCGGCTTCTGGTAGAAGCTGGTCCGCAGGGTCGCCTCGATCAGCGTCAGGTACGAGCGCAGGATCCGGTCCTGGTCGAGGCTGGCCACGTCGTCCAGCGCGCCCCGGATCGTCTCCACCAGCTCACCGCTGCGCTGCTGGCGCTGCTCCGCGCTGAACTCACCCGGCGCGAATCGGGTCTCGAAGAGCTCCACCAGCAGCGCGGCGACCTTCGGGTACGCGATAAAGGTCTGCTCCATGTAGTCCTGCGAGAAGACCGTGCCGGCCTGCCGCAGGTACTTCGCGTACGCCCGCAGCACCACCACCTGTCGCCAGGTCAGCCCGCCGCGCAGCACCAGCTCGTTGAACCGGTCCACCTCGGCCTCGCCGCGCCAGGCCGCCGCGAACGCGTTCTCCACGTGCGGGCGCACCTCGGCCAGCTCCTGGTGCCCCTCGGGCAGCATGAGACCGAAGTCGTAGAGGTACACCCGGCCGTCGACCCGGTCCACCTCGTACGGGTGCTCGTCGACCACGCGGACGCCGAGCGAGTGCAGCACCGGCAGCACCGCGGAGAGCATCATCGGCTCGCCGTACCGGTAGACCTTGAACCGGACGTCCATGGCCTCGGCCAGGTCGGCACCCGGGACCCGGGTGCCGGGCCGGGGGGCGAGCTGCTTGCGGAACAGGTGCATCTCCAGCTGGCCGGGCTCCTCCAGCAGCTCCAGCTTGGCCAGGTCCTTCATCGCCTCGTACGGCGTGTGCCCGTCCTTGTAGCCCTCCGGGAACGCGTCGGCGTACCGGGCGAAGAGGTGCTTGGCCTGCTCGTCGCCGAGTTTGCGCTCCAGCACCAGCCGGTAGTCGTCGTCCCAGAGCCGGGTCGCGTCGGCGAGCTCCTCGGCGAGCAGGTCGGCGTCGATCTCGCCGGGCGGCCGGGTCGGGTCGGTCCGGACGATGAAGTGGACCCGGGCCAGCATCGACTCGGTGACCCGGGTGGTGTAGTCCACCCCGACACCGTTCAGCTCGCGCAGCAGGATGTCCTGCATCCGTAGCCGGTTCTGTGTGGTGAACCGGTCCCGGGGCAGGTAGATCAGGCAGGAGATGAACCGTCCGTAGGCGTCCCGACGCAGGAAGACCCGCAGCTGCCGGCGGCCGGCCATCCGCAGCACGCCGATCACGGCGTGGTACAGGTCGTCGGTCTTGATCTGGAACAGCTCGTCGCGCGGGTAGGTCTCCAGAATCTGGAGCAGATCCTTGCCGGAGTGGCTGCGCCGGCTCAGGCCGGAGCGGTCCAGGACCTCGGCCACCTTGCGGCGCACCACCGGCAGCTCCCGCACGCTGGTCCGGTACGCGGCGGTGGAGAACAACCCCAGGAAGCGCCGCTCGCCGATCACGTCGCCGGCCTCGTTGAAGATCTTGAAGCCGATGTAGTCCAGGTACGCCGAGCGGTGCACGGTGGCCCGCGAGTTGGCCTTGGTGATGATGAGCAGGCGCTTTTCCAGCACCTTCTCGTGGGCCTCCGGCGTCATCGACGCCAGCGAACGGGCCTCCGGGGAATCCGACCGCAGGATGCCCAGACCGGTGCCGAGCACCGCCTCCAGGGCCTTGCCGTCGACCACGTCCGCGCCGTCCCCGCCGGGAGCATCCACCAACCGGTACTCCCGGTAGCCGAGGAAGGTGAAGTGGTCCTGGGCGAGCCAGCGCAGCAGCTCCACCGAATCGGTGATGTCCTTCTCCGGCACCGGTGGGCGGTTGTCGGAGGTCCGCGCGGCGGCCAACTCGTCGGCCAGAGCCAGGGCGCGCTGGCGCATCTTCGGCCAGTCCTCCACCGCCTCCCGCACGTCGGTGAGCACCCGCTGCAGCTCGCGGCGCAGCCGCTCCCGCTCGGCCGCGTCCCGGACCGGGTCGATCTCGATCCGCATCCAGCTCTCGATGATGTCGCCGGCGATCGCGTCGTCCGGCTCCACGTCCGCGGAGACCTCGGTGAGGCGGCCCAGCGGCTCGCGCCGGACCACGACCAGCGGGTGCACCAGCAGGTGCACGTCCAGGTGGTACGAGTTCAGCAGCGCGGTCACCGAGTCGACAAGGAACGGCATGTCGTCGGTGACGAACTCGACGACCGTGTGGTGCTGATCCGCGTGCGGCTCGTGGATCCGCAGCTTCAGCTCCCCGGGCACCCGCTGCTGGGCGAGATCCCGGTGCGCCCGGGCCGCGTCGAGCATCTCTTCCGCCGTGAAGCCGACCAGCTCCTCGTCCGGGGCGAACCGCCAGAAGCGTCCGACCAGGGTCGCCGCGTCGTGGTCGTCCCCCGCGAGCGCGACAGCCTGCGCCACCAGGCGCTCCGCGTTGGGCACCGGCTCGTCGAGCTCGGCATCCTCCACGTCGTCGGCCATCGCCTCGGTCGGCAGGCCCAGATCGTAGATGGTGTCGATGCTCGACCCGGTCAGCCCGGTCACTCCCGAGTCGAGCCGGCCGTAGCCGTCCCCGTCGGTCGCCGAATCGAAGCTGTCGTCGTCCCGGCCGGAGTCATCCTGCCGGAGGTCGGGTTCCGGTTTGATCGCCGGACGCCGGTCCATCGGTGCCACTCCCCTCGACCCACCGCGTTGTGGGTCACTCTGCCGCCCAGCCTAGGCCTACCGCTCTGCACCTTCGTCGGTGGACCACTGGCCGGACGTCCGGATCGGGACTCTGTCCTTTCACCCGTTGCGGGTCCGAGGTTGGCCGGTTGCGGGATACCCCGCCGCGCGATGTTCATCACACGGGCGCGCGCCGTCTTTCCGCACGTCGGGCGGCACCGCGGGACGCTCCGGACAGCGGCCGCGTACTACCGTGCAGAGGCTGTCCGAGATCGGAAGGACCCGCTCCATGCCCTTGTCGTACCCCCGGCCCCACCGACCGAACCACCGGCGGAGCGTCGCCGCCCTCGCCGCGACCCTGCTCACCGCCGGTCTCCTGGCCGCCTGCTCGGGTGAGGACGGGCCGGAACGCAGCGTCGACGCCTTTCTCGCGGGCTGGCGCAGCGGCGACCTCCAGGCGGTCGGCGTGGTCGACACGACCGGCGCCAAACTGCCGTCGACCGAGGTGGCGCGCGAGATCAAGGAGCTCTCCGGTGAGCTGGCGGCCACCCCGCCCACGCTGACCCGCCAAGGCGAGCCGAAGATCACCGCCGACACCGCGACCGCGAGCGTCCGGGTGGAGTGGCAGCTTCCCGGTCAGGTCCGCTGGGCGTACGACCGGGAGGTGCGGCTCACCCACGGCGACGACGACCAGTGGCAGGTGATCTGGGAGCCCCGGGTGGTGCACGAGCAGCTCACCAAGGGCGACCGGCTGGCGCTGCGCCGCGACACCGGCCCCCGGGCGGGGCTGCTGGACGGCGCCGGGCAACCGATCGTGACACCCCGCCCGGTGGTCCGGGTGGGTGTGCAGCCGCGTGAGGTCACCGACGTCAAGAAGCTGGTCAAGGACCTCGACGCGGCCTTCAAGGCGATCCGTCCGGCGTTGGTCCCCGCAGTCGACCTGTCCGATCTGCCCGAGCGGATAGCCAAGGCCGAGCCGGATGCCCTCGTCGAGGTGGTGACACTGCGCCAGGAGGCGTACCGGCAGATCAAGCCCCGGATCTACGACCTGCCCGGCACCAAGTTCCCGACCGACAAGCTCGACCTGGCGCCGACCCGGGAGTTCGCGCGGGCACTGCTCGGATCGGTCGACCCGGCGCAGGCCGACGACCTGGCCGCGCACCCGGACCGCTACGTCGCCGGTGACCTGGTCGGGCACGGCGGGCTCCAGGGCCGTTACGACGAGCGGCTGCGCGGCGGCCCGGGGCTGACCGTGCTGGTCGAGCGCCCCGCCGAGGACGGCAAGCTGGAATCCACCGGCACCGAGCTGTTCCGCCGGGAGCCGCAGCCCGGGCAGGCGTTGAAGACCACCCTGGACGTGGCCACCCAGAACGCGGCCGACGGGGCGCTGCGCGCGGAGTCGCGCCGGTCCACCCTGGTGGCGGTGCGGATCAGCGACGGCGCGGTGCTCGCCGCGGCCAACGGGCCCGGGCCGGCCGGGGAGAACCTGGCCTTCACCGCCCAGGTGCCGCCGGGCTCGACGTTCAAGATGGTCAGCACGTTGGGCCTGCTGGATCGCGGCGCGGTCACGCTGGACGGGCCGGTGGCGTGCCCGAAGACCTTCACCGTCGACGGTCGGTCCTTCAAGAACTCGGACAACTTCGAGCTCGGCTCGGTGCCGTTCCGCACCGACTTCGCCAAGTCCTGCAACACGGCGTTCGCCTCGCTGGCGCCGAAGCTCGGCGGCGACGGGCTGGCCGCCGCCGGCCGCTCGCTGGGCCTGGAGGGGCAGTGGGACCTGGGCACGGACGCGTTCACCGGCAAGGTGTCGACGGGCGGCAGCCTCGCCGAGCAGGCCGCCGCCTCGTTCGGGCAGGGCACCACGCTGGTCAGCCCGCTGGCGATGGCCGGCGCCACCGCCACGGTCGCCCGGGGTGCCTTCATCCAGCCGAAGCTGCTGATCGACCCGGCGCCGGCCAAGCCGGCCGCGACCGGCGGACCGCTCAAGCCGCAGTCGATCGAGGCGCTGCGCACCATGATGCGCGAGGTGGTCACCGCCGGCAGCGGCAGCGCGCTCAAGGACGTCCCGGGCGGCGAGGTGTACGGCAAGACCGGCACCGCCGAGTACGACGACAACCCGGCCCACACGCACGCCTGGTTCGTCGGCTGGCGGGGTGACGTCGCGTTCGCCGTCTTCGTGGAGAAGGGCGGCGCCAGCACCGCGTCCGCCGTACCGATCACCGAGCGTTTCCTGCGCGCCCTCCCAACCCCCTGACCCACCCACCCCTCCTCGACTCGGGTGATCAAGAGGTTTGCGTCAGTTCTGAGCGGGATCCTGACGCGAACCTCTTGATCACCCGGGTGGCCAGGTGGGTGGGAGCGGGACGGGGGCAGTGAGTGGGTCAGGCGGTGTCGGCGTTGGAACGGCCGGCGGGGTCCGGGGCGGCTGGCGAGGGTCGTCGTAGCAGGCCTGGGCCGGCCGACGCGGGTGGGCCGACCGGTTCCCGCTCGACCGGAGCGGGGGCGCCGGCCGGCTCCGAGTGGCTCGGGCCGAGGATCCCCAACGACTCCGGCTCGGCAGGGGCCGGAACGCCGCGAGGCAGCCGGCCCGCCGACGGGCGGACGCCGGAGGGCTCGGCGTCGGCGGGCGAGCCGGCAGTGACGGGGAGGTCGAGCGCGGCGGGATCGCCGAACCGTGCCTCGGCGCCGGTCGCGGGACGCGGACCGTCGAGCCGCTCGGAATCGGCCCCGGGCCGACCCTTGCCGCGGCGCGGCGTTGGCGCCGGCCGGGCCGACAGCAACCGGGGCGGCACCGCCTCGGGGGCGGTCACCGGGGCCAGCCCGGCCACCACGGTGTTGACGATCTCGGCCGCGTAGGAGCCGTCCGGGTCGTAGTCGGGGTCGAAGACGGTCAGCTCGACGCCGAGGCAGTGCGGGGTGTCGACCAATCCGGCGAGCAGGATCTCCAGCTCGGCGAAGGCGATCCCGCCCGGGTCCGGCGCGTCCACGGCGGGCATCACCGCCGGGTCGAGCACGTCCACGTCGATGTGCACCCAGTAGCCCGCGCAGTCGGCGAGCTGTTCGTGGGCCCACTGGGCCGTCCGGGCGGCGCCCTCGGCGCGCAGCGCCGGCACCGGCCGGGTGACGATCCCGGCCGCCTGGAGGTCGAGCCGGTATTCGTCCTGCGCCCGGATGCCGAGCACCACCACGTCGATGTCACGGAAGTAGGGTCGGCGCCCCTCCAGCGCGGCCAGGTCGGCCTGGCCCCGCCCGGTGACCAGGGCCAAATCCTCGCCAGCCGCCGCACCCACGTAGGAGGCGTTGCCGGGGTGCCGGAAGTCGGAGTGCCCGTCCACGAAGACCAGCCCGATCCGCCCGCCGACCGCCTCGCCGAGGCGGTGCATGGCCAGCGCCGAGCCGAGCAGCACGGAGCAGTCGCCGCCCAGCACCACCGGGAACTCCCCCCGGTCGATGATGGAGCCGATCCGCTCGGCGAGCGCCAGCGAGTAGTCGGCGATCTCCCGGGCGTGGCACACCCCGTCGCCGGGCCGCCAGTCACCCGGGTCGTACCGGGGTGGGGTGAGGCAGCCGGCGTCGCGGGCCCGCAGTCGGGCCAGCAGGTCGTGGTCGCGCAGCGCGCCGGGCGCCTTCGCGCAGCCCGGGACCGAGGTGGACGTCGGCGGCCGCAGACCGAGATTTGTCGGCGCGTCGAGGACGGCGATCCGGCGCATCATGAGCTCCCGTCCTCGGTGGTCGGGCGGGCCGGCCGGAACGCCGGCCCGCGCTGGCGTGCTACGAACTCAGAACAGGGCGCTGGCCAGGGCCCGGCGTGCCGAGGCGACCGCCGGATCATCCGGGCCGGCGATGGTGAACAGTGAGACCAGGTGCTGGCGTACCGTCTCGCGGTCCTCGCCGACGGTGCGCCGGACGAGGCTGACGAGCCGGGCGTACGCCTGGTCGGCCAGGCCGCTGAGCACCTCGATGTCGGCGGCGAGCAGTTGGGCCGCCACGTCGTCGGGGGCACTCTCGGCGGCGGCCAGCGCGGTTGCCGGGTCGGCGCCGGCCACCCGGCGGGCAACTCCGACCTGGGCCAGGCCCGCCTCGGCGGCGGCGTCCGCCGGGCTGTCCGCCAGGATCTTGCAGTACGCCCGCTCGGCGGCGTCCAGATCGCCGCTCATCAGGGCGTCGTCCGCCTCGTCGAGGCGGGGGTCCTCCGGCTCGGCGACGGCCACGCCACCGGCCTTGAGCACGGCCTGGATCCACTGGCGCAGCTGCGCCTCGGGCACCACGCCGGAGAAGGCGTCGATCGGCTGGCCACCGACGACCGCGTAGACCATGGGGATGCCCTGGACCCGGAACATCTGGGCGATCCGGGGGTTCTCCTGCACGTCGACCCGTGCCAGCACCCATGTGCCGGCGCTCTCGGCGGCCAGCCGCTCCAGCACCGGGGCGAACTCGTCGCTCTCCGGGAAGCCGGCCGCGCCGAAGAAGACGATGACGGGCATGGCCATCGACCGCTCGAGCACGTCGGCCTGGATGGTCGCCTCGGTGACGTCGACGATGGCGGCGTTACCGCCGGCAGTGGGTGCGCCGGGAGTGCCGGCGGCCGGGCCGCCCTGCGGGGGTGTGCCGGGGCGGGTACTGGCTGGTGCGGGGCCGCGCAGCGTGCTGAGGTCGACCGCGCCGCGGGTGAAGATCGACGAGGTGATCCGTGGGTCGCTCATGGTTACCTAGTCTCGCACGTGAGCCCGCGATCTCCGCTCACCCGCAACTGGGACGTTGCAACTCTCACCCGCACCGCCACAACCCCCGTGATCATGCACTTTCCGCCCCGGAGATGCGGCATCTCCGGGGCGGCACGTGCAGGTTTGGCGGGGTGCGTCAGAAGCGCGCGGGTTCGCGGTACGTGCCCCATTCCGCCCGGAGGGCGTCGCAAATCTCACCGAGGGTGGCTTCGGCGCGGACGGCGTCGAGCATGGCGGGGACCATGTTCTGGTCGGTGCGACTGACGTCGACCATCCGGGCGACCGCCGCGCGGACCGCGGCCTCGTCCCGGGCGCTCTTGCGCTCGGCGAGCACCCGGCGCTGCTCCAGCTCCACCTCGTGCGAGATGCGCAGGATCTCCAGCTCCTTGGCGACCGTGCCGGTGTGGCAGTTGACGCCGACGATCTTCTTGTCGCCCTTCTCCAGCGCCTGCTGGTAGACGAAGGCCGACTCGGCGATGTGCCCGGTGAACCAGCCGTCCTCGATGCCGCGCAGGATGCCGGAGGTCATCGGGCCGATCTGGTGCGGGCCCTCCCCGCCGAGCTGCCGGATCCGGGCGAAGATCTCCTCTGCCTCGGCCTCGATCTTGTCGGTCAGCGCCTCCACGTACCAGGAGCCGCCGAGCGGGTCGGCCACGTTGACCACGCCGGTCTCCTCCATCAGCACCTGCTGGGTACGCAGGGCGATCTCGGCGGACTCGTCGGTGGGCAGCGCCAGGGTCTCGTCCAGCGCGTTGGTGTGCAGCGAGTTGGTCCCGCCGAGCACCGCGGCGAGGGCCTCGACGGCGGTGCGTACGACGTTGTTGACCGGCTGCTGGGCGGTCAGCGACACCCCGGCGGTCTGCGTGTGGAACCGCAGCCAGAGGGCCTTCTCGCTGGTCGCTCCGTAGACCTCGCGCAGCCACCGGGCCCAGATCCGCCGGGCGGCGCGGAACTTGGCGATCTCCTCGAAGAAGTCGACGTGCGAGTCGAAGAAGAAGCTGAGCCCCGGCGCGAAGACGTTGACGTCCAGCCCGCGGCTCAAGCCCAGCTCCACGTAGCCGAAACCGTCGGCCAGGGTGTACGCCAGCTCCTGCGCGGCGGTCGAGCCGGCCTCGCGGATGTGGTAGCCGGAGACCGACAGCGGCTTGTAGCGCGGGATCTCCCGGGCGCAGTACTCCATCAGGTCGCCGATCAGGCGCAGGTGCGGCTCGGGGTCGAAGAGCCACTCCTTCTGCGCGATGTACTCCTTGAAGATGTCGGTCTGCAGCGTGCCGTCCAGCGTGGACAGATCCGCGCCCTGCCGCTCGGCGGCGACCAGGTACATGCAGAACACCGGCACGGCCGGGCCGGAGATCGTCATCGAGGTGGTGACGCCGGCCAGGTCGATGCCGTCGAAGAGCGCCGCCATGTCGGTGGCGGTGTCGATGGCGACGCCGCAGTGGCCGACCTCGCCGAGCGCCTGCGGGTCGTCGGAGTCGCGGCCCATCAGGGTCGGCATGTCGAACGCGACCGAGAGGCCACCACCGCCGGCGCCGAGGATCATCTTGTAGCGCTCGTTGGTCTGCTGGGCGTTGCCGAAGCCGGCGAACTGCCGGATCGTCCAGGTCCGCCCGCGGTAGCCGGTCGGATGCAGCCCCCGGGTGTACGGGTACTCGCCCGGCCAGCCGATCCGCTCGAACCCCGGGTAGGCGGTGCCCTCCGGCGGCCCGTACACCGGATCGACCGGCATCCCGGAGAGCGTGGTGAAGTCCGCGTCCCGCTTGCGCGCGGAGTCGTACCGGGCCTGCCAGCGTGCCCGTCCGGCGGCGATCTCGTCGGCGTCCATGCGCAGGGCTCCTCCTCGGTCCTCGACTGCACGTCGAGTGTAGAGCCCTTGCCTGAACGATCGCTAAGTCGCGTCGTACTGGCGGGTAACCTGAGCTGCGCCGATGGTCAGACGGCCGGCGTCGCCGGTCCGCCCATCGCCACGTCGTCGACCCGGATGTTGACCTCGTCCACCCGCAGCCCGTACGCCTCGACCGCCTCGGTGACCCGGGCCCGCACCTGGCCGGTGATCTCCGGCACCGGCTGACCGGCCTGGATGACCAGCACCAGGTTGACCACGGCCGCGTCCCCGGTCACGTGCGCCGAGCAGCCCCGCCGGGCATCGCCCACCTGGTCCAGCCCGACCCGGTCGAGGACCGAGTTGAAGAACCGGGCGACGTCCCCGCCCATCTCGGCCACCCCGGGCACCGCGCGGGCCGCCGCGACGGCGATCTTCTCGATCACCTCGTCGGAGACCTGCGTCGACCCGCCAGCCACCGATGGCACCGTGGTGAGCTCCTGCGTCGCCTCGTGGTTCACGTCCCGCTCCCCTGCTCCTCGCGCCACCGCGCCGGCACCCCGGCCGGCCCCCACCGCCGTGGGGCGGTGCGAGCCTACAAGGACGCCGGGACACGAGGGTGTCCCCGGTGGACGGTCAGCGGGCGACCTGGGTCAGCAGAGCGTCCGACGCCGCGTACGGGTCGAGGGCGCCCTCGGCGACCTTCGCGGCGAGCGCGGGCAGCTCCGTACCGTCGCGCAGGGAACCGATCCGGGCGCGGAGCACGCCGAGCGCGATGGCCTCGATCTCGGCTGCGGCCCGCGCCTCCTGGCGGCGGCGCAGCTCACCGTGCTCGACCAGCCAGCCACGGTGCTTGTCGATCGCGGCGGCGATGTCGTCGATGCCCTCACCGCGCGCGGCGACCGACCGGACCACCTGCGGCCGCCACATCCCCGGGCCGCGCTCACCGAGGGCGATCATGCCCTGGATGTCGCGGACGGTGGCGTCGGCGCCGTCCCGGTCGGCCTTGTTGACCACGAACACGTCGGCGATCTCCAGAATGCCGGCCTTGACCGCCTGGATCGCGTCGCCCATGCCGGGGGCGAGCAGCACCAGCGTGGTGTCGGCCAGCGAGGCGACCTCCACCTCGGCCTGCCCGACGCCGACGGTCTCCACCAGCACCACGTCGCAGCCGGCGCCCTCCAGCACCCGGACCGCCTGCGGCGTCGCCGCGGCCAACCCGCCGAGGTGCCCCCGGCTGGACATCGACCGGATGTAGACGCCCGGGTCGGTGGCGTGGTCCTGCATCCGCACCCGGTCACCGAGGATCGCGCCGCCGGTGAACGGGCTGGACGGGTCGACCGCCAGCACGCCGACCCGGTGACCGCGCGCCCGCAGCGCGCGGACCAGCTCGTTCGTGGTGGTCGACTTGCCCACGCCGGGCGAGCCGGTCAGCCCCACCACCTGGGCCTGGCCGGCGTACGGCGCCAGGGCCGCGGCGATCTCCGGCAGCAGCTCGTCGCCGTTCTCCACCAGCGTGATCAGTCGGGCCACCGCGCGGGGGTCACCCGCGCGGGCCCGCTCGACCAGCAGCGGTACGTCCCGGGTCCGGCGCACCGACGGTGCACCGGCCGCCGGAACGTGCTCGACCGCTTCACTCACTGGCTGGTCTCAGCCTTTCCCGGTACATGGATGATCAGGGCGTCCCCCTGGCCGCCGCCGCCACAGAGCGCCGCCGCGCCGGTGCCGCCGCCACGCCGCTTCAACTCCAGCGCGAGCGTGAGCACCAGCCGGGCGCCGGACATGCCGATCGGGTGCCCCAGCGCGATCGCGCCGCCGTTGACGTTGACCTTGTCCGGGCTGATGCCCAGGTCACGGGTGGACTGGATGCCAACCTGGGCGAACGCTTCGTTGATCTCGATGAGGTCCAGGTCCTCGACGCTCAGGCCGCCCTTCTTCAGGGCGTGGTTGATCGCGTTGGACGGCTGCGAGTGCAGGGAGTTGTCCGGGCCCGCCACGTTGCCGTGCGCGCCGATCTCGGCCAGCCAGGTCAGCCCCAGCTCCTTGGCCTTCGCCATGCTCATCACGACCACCGCGGCGGCGCCGTCGGAGATGGGCGAGGAGCTGCCGGCGGTGATGGTGCCGTCCTTGGTGAACGCGGGACGCAGCTTGGCCAGCGACTCGACGGTGGTGTCCGGGCGGATGCCCTCGTCCTCGCTGATCACCAGCGGGTCGCCCTTGCGCTGCGGGATCACCACGGGGGTGATCTCGTCGGCGAAGTGGCCGTTCTTCTGGGCGGCGGCGGCCCGCTGGTGGCTGGCCGCTGCGAAGGCGTCCTGCTCCTCGCGGGGGATGCCGTGCTTCGTGCCGAGCCGCTCGGTGGACTCGCCCATCGAGCAGCAGTCCCAGGCGTCGCTGAGCCCGTCGTGCGCCATGTGGTCCTTGACCACCACGTCGCCGTACTTGTAACCGGAGCGCTGGCCGAGCAGCAGGTGCGGGGCGTTGGTCATCGACTCCATGCCGCCGGCCACCACGATGTCGAACTCGCCGGCCCGGATGAGCTGGTCGGCCAGGGCGATCGCGTCCAGGCCGGAGAGGCAGACCTTGTTGATGGTCAGCGCCGGCACGGACATCGGCACGCCGGCCTCGACCGCCGCCTGCCGGGCCGGGATCTGACCGGCGCCGGCCTGCAGCACCTGCCCCATGATCACGTACTGGACCTGATCCGGGCTGACGCCGGCGCGCTCCAGCGCCGCCTTGATCGCGATCCCGCCGAGCTTCGTGGCCGGGAGGTCCTTGAGGTTGCCCAGCAGCCGCCCCATCGGGGTCCGCGCGCCGCTGACGATCACCGAAGCCATGCCTGCCTCCGAGGGGGGTGCCGAGCTGTACGCCTTAACGATTGTTCGGCCAGACTAGCGCCATGGCTGAGAACTCCCCCGCCGAGCCCGGTGCGGACTACGTCACAGACATCGGGCTTCGCAAGATTGACCACGTCGGGATCGCCGTGGCCGACCTGGACGCCGCGATCGACTTCTACCAGCGAACGTTCGGAATGCGCTGCGTGCACACCGAGACCAACGCTGAGCAGGGCGTCCGGGAAGCGATGCTGGCCGTCGGGCCGACCGCCGAGGGCGGGTGCGTGCAGTTGCTCGCCCCGCTCACCCCGGAGTCGACGATCGCCAGGTTCCTGGACCGCAACGGGCCGGGCGTGCAGCAGGTCGCGTACACCGTGGTGGACATCGACGTGGCCTGCGCCGCGCTGCGGGCGCGCGGAATGCGGCTGCTCTACGACGCGCCGCGGCGCGGCACCGCCAACTCCCGGATCAACTTCGTGCACCCCAAGGACGCCGGCGGCGTCCTGGTCGAACTCGTCGAACCCGCCACCACCCACTGACCGTGCAAGGAAGGGCCCCTTCTTATCGCCTCGTGTATAGGAAGGGGCCCTTCCTAACACCGCCGCGGCGGCTCGGAGGCCGGTGCGCGAGCGCGTGGGTGCGCGGTTGACGGGGTGCTCGGACACCTTCACGCATCGGCGGATGCAGTTTTTCACAGAGGACTTCCGGCTTTAGCTACCGTTCAGTAACGTCCCGGCTCACAGGAGCGCGACCGGTGCCGGATGTGTCGAATGCCGACATGGCGGTCGCGCCCACCGGCGCCGACGATGGCAGCACCCGGGCCCGTGCGGGTGCGGATGAACCGGAGGTCACCGTGCAGGACATCCTCGAAGCGATCATGGCGGCGGAGGAATCAAGCGATCCGGACCGCGAACTCGCCGGCGTCGGCGGGCTGCCCGTTCCGGAGAGCTACCGGGGCGTGGTCGTCCGCGCCGAAGAGGCCCGGATGTTCGACGGCATGGCCACCCGGGACAAGGACCCCCGCAAGGCGCTGCACGTGCAGGAGGTGCCGACGCCGGAGTTGGGGCCGGGCGAGGCGCTGGTGGCGGTGATGGCCAGCGCGATCAACTACAACACGGTGTGGACCAGCATCTTCGAGCCGCTGCCCACCTTCAAGTTCCTCCAGCGCTACGGCCGGATCTCGGAGCTGACCCGCCGGCACGACCTGCCGTACCACGTGGTCGGCTCGGACGCGGCCGGCGTGGTGCTGCGCACCGGCCCCGGGGTGACCCGGTGGGCCGCCGGCGACGAGGTGGTCGCGCACTGCCTCTCCGTCGAGCTGGAGGACGCGGCCGGGCACGACGACACCATGCTCGACCCGCAGCAGCGGATCTGGGGCTTCGAAACCAACTTCGGTGGGCTGGCCGAGCTGGCCGTGGTCAAGGCCAACCAGCTGATGCCCAAGCCGCGACACCTGAGCTGGGAGGAGGCGGCCAGCCCCGGGCTGGTCAACTCCACCGCGTACCGGCAGCTCGTCTCGCACCACGGCGCGAACATGAAGCAGGGCGACGTGGTGCTGATCTGGGGCGCCTCCGGCGGTCTCGGCGGGTACGCCACCCAGATGGCGCTGAACGGCGGGGCGATCCCGGTCTGCGTCGTCTCCTCGCCGGAGAAGGCCGAGCTGTGCCGCCGGATGGGCGCGGAGCTGGTCATCGACCGGGCGGCGGAGGGTTTCCGGTTCTGGAAGGACGAGGAGACCCAGGACCCGGACGAGTGGAAGCGCTTCGGCGAGCGGATCCGCGAGCTGACCGGCGGCGAGGACCCGGACATCGTCTTCGAGCACCCCGGCCGGGAGACCTTCGGCGCGAGCGTCTACGTGGCCCGGCGTGGTGGCACCATCGTCACCTGCGCGTCCACCAGCGGCTTCCAGCACCAGTACGACAACCGGTACCTGTGGATGCACCTCAAGCGGATCGTCGGCAGCCACTTCGCCAACTACCACGAGGCGTGGCAGGCCAACCGCCTGGTCGCGCTCGGCAAGGTGCACCCGACGGTGTCCCGGACCTACCCGTTGGAGCAGACCGGTCAGGCGGCGTACGAGGTGCACCGCAACGCCCACCAGGGCAAGGTCGGCGTGCGCTGCCTCGCCCCCGCCGACGGGCTGGGCGTACGCGACGGGGAGCTGCGGGCCCGGCACGAGGACGCGATCAACCGCTTCCGGGGGCACTGATCGGCACCCCCGGTCCGGGGCACTGACCGGGCCGCCGGCCGGACGGACGAGCCCCGGACGGCCAATGGGGTGAACGGCCATTGTTCTTCCAACGCAATAGCGGGATACCCACCCGGATCGAACAAAGGGCCACGGGCACGTCCCGTGGCCCTTTTTCGCGTCACGCTGCGTGGCGTCCGACCCGCCCGGGACCTGCCAAGATCGCCCATTGGTCCGGCCTCGCTGAGCGTGGGAGTTGACCATGTAAAGAGGACACGAAAGCTGCGCACCGCTCTTGCGAAGCACCCTGGGGCGTCTGCCAGTATGTCCCAATGCCCCAGCAGCAGTCCTCCCCTCTCGCGTTCTTCGATAACGCGAACTCGCAGCCAGATTTCACCGTTGGCCTGCGCGGATACAACACCCACCAGGTCGACGACTTCATCGGCCGGATGACGGCCGCGCTGACCCAGTCCGAGCAGGCACGTGCCGAGGCCGAGCAGCGGATGAACGACGCCCAGCGTCGGCTCCGCCAAGCCGAACAGCGCATGAGTGCGCTGGAGCAGAAGCTCACCGACACGAACAAGCAGCTCGAGGAGAACAGCCGGCCCACCCTCTCCGGGCTCGGCACCCGCGTCGAGCAGATCCTCCGGCTCGCCGAGGAGCAGGCCAACGACCACCGCAACGAGGCCAAGCGCGAGTCGGAGGGCATCCTCTCCGCCGCCCGCCTCGAGGCTCGTGAGATCACCGACAAGGCCCGCGCCGAGGCCGCCGCGATGAAGGCCAGCGCCGAGCGCGAGGCCGGCAACCTGCGCACCGCCGCCGAGCGCGAGGCCGCCGAGGTCCGGGTGCAGGCCCGCCGCGAGGCCGACACGCTGCGCGCCGACGCCGACCGCGAGACCAAGCAGCTGCGTACCGTCACCGCGCACGAGGTGGCCGAGCTGAAGTCGACCGTGGAGCGGGAGGTGGCCACCCTCCGGGCCACCGCCGAGCGCGAGATCACTCAGCAGCGGGCCAAGGCGGCCCGGGAGGCCGAAGAGAAGCGCGCCGAGGCGACCAAGCTGCTCACCGACGCGCGGGACAAGCGCGACAAGGACCTCCAGGCCCTGGAGCTCCAGTTGGCCGAGCGGCGCGAGAAGTCCGAGCGCGAGGAGTCCGAGCGGCACGCCGCCCAGGTGGCGCAGACCCAGAAGATGGTCAGCGAGGCCGAGCAGCGCGCCCGGGCCGCGCAGGAGCGTGCCAAGGAGATCGAGCAGCGCGCCGAGGCCCGCCGGGTCGAGTCGGAGCGCAGCGCCAACGAGACGATCGACAAGTCCAAGGCGCTGTCCGAGAAGACGTTCAACGAGGCCAAGGCCGAGTCGCAGCGCCTGCTCACCGAGGCCCGCACCGAGGCGGAGCTGACCACCCAGGCCGCCCGCCGCGAGGTCGAGGACCTCACCCGGCAGAGGGACGCGGTCACCTCGCAGCTCGGTCAGATGCTCTCCGGGCTCGCCGGCATCGTCCCCGGCGTTCCGGCGGCGAAGCCGGAAGCCAAGCCGGAAGCCAAGAAGGCCGACGGCGGTCAGGAGCGGGTGACCGCGGAGACCGCCGGCTGACCCGAGGCGTCAGGTCGGGGCATCGACGGCGCGAGGTGACACCGGGTGACCGGTGACACCTCGCGCCGTATGCGTTTCCCACCCCTTGACATCCCGCTCTGCGTACGGAGTGAAGTAGCTCCCACAAGGGGCGTCCGTATCGCCCCAGCCGGGCCCGATGCGTGTGAGGATGGGGGCATGTCGCACGGCGAGGAACTGTTTGCACTCGGCGGGGACGTGACCACGGAGCCCAGCTTCGAGTCCGCTCTGCGGGGTTACGAGAAACGACAGGTCGACCGGTACGTGGCGCGTGCCGAGCACGAGATCGCCACCCTCGCCGCCGAACGGGAACAGGCGTACACACAGATCCACAAGCTCGCCGGCCAGGTCGAGGTGCTCCAGCGGGACCTCGCCCAGGTGCGCAAGCAGATGAACGTGGTGGACCGCGCCTCGTTCCGACACCTCGGCCCCCGGGTCGAGTCGATCCTCACCCTCGCCGAGGAGCAGGCTGAGCAGATCCTCTCCACGGCGAACGAGGAGATCGAGGCCCGTCGCGCCGCCGCCGAGCACATCATCGAGGAGGCCCGCGAGCAGGCCGCCCGGGCACTGAAGGATTTCGAGATCGCTCTCGCCGCCCGGCGCGCGGAGGAGGAGCGGCACAGCGCCGCCCGCCGCGCCGAGGCGGAGTCGACCCTGCGGTCGGCCAAGGACGAGTCGGAGAAGCTGCGCAAGACGGCGCAGGACGCGCTGGCGAAGGCCCAGCAGGAGGCCACCCAGCTGCGGGACACCGCCAAGGAAATCCACACCCGGGCCCAGCAGGAATCCACGAAGCTGCGCGAAACGGCCCGCGAGGCGCTGGCCACCGCCCGGCAGGAGGCCGGCGAGCTGCGCGAGGCCGCCAAGGAGGTGCACGCCAAGGCCCTTCAGGAGGCCAAGCGGCTCACCGACACGGCGACCGAGGCCGGCCGGGCCACCCACGCCAAGGCGCAGCGGGAAGCCAAGCAGATCATCGACGACGCGTCGATGGCCGGGCGGGCCACCCGGGCGAAGGCCCAGCAGGAGGCGGAGCGGGTGGTCACGCAGGCCACCGAGTCGGCCAAGCGCAGCCGGACCGAGACCGAGTCGTACGTGCAGCGGATGCGCAGCGAGACCGAGGCGTACGTGCAGCACGCGCGGGCGCAGACCCAGCAGGAGCTGGGCGCCTGGCGGGCCGGGGTGGAGCAGGAGGTCAACTCCCGACGGGAGACGGCCGACCGGGAGCTGGCCCAGCGGCGGTCCGCCGCCGAGCAGGAGTTCGCCAAGCGCCGCGACGAGCTGGAAAAGCAGTACAAGTCCCGCCTGCACGAGCTGGAGACCGGCTTCACCAGCCGTCAGCAGGAGCTGGAAACCACGTTCGGCGGCCGCCAGCAGGAGCTGGAGACGGGCTTCACCACCCGTCGCGACCAGTTGGAAACCGAGTACTCCAGCCGCAAGAACGAGCTGGAGACCGAGTACGCCACCCGCAAGAACGAGATCGAGCAGGGCGCCGCGGCGGTCCGCCAGGCGGCTGAGCAGGACGCACTGACCATGCGCCTGCGGGCCGAGGAGGAGGCCACCACGCTGCTGAGCCGGTCCGAGACCGAGGCGGGCGACAAGCGCCGCGAGGCGGACGAGCATGTCGCGGCTTCCCGCCGCCAGTTCGAGGAGTACGCGGCCACCACGCAGCAGCACCTGGCCACCACCCAGCAGCACCTGGCGGCCACCCAGCAGGAGGCGGCCGCCGGCCGGCAGCAGCTCGCCCAGGTGATGCTGGAGATCGCCCAGGCCCAGCAGCAGCTCGCCGACCTGCGGCAGGAGACCTGGAAGTCCCGGCAGGAGTCCGACGAGCTCCAGCGTCAGGTGGCCGAGCTGCGGTTGCAGAGCGCCACCGTTCCGGCCGCCGGCGACGGCCCGGCCACCAGTCCCGCGCCCGCCGCAGCGGCCACCGGAGCCGCACCCGCCAGGACGGCGAACGGCGTGGCCGCCGGGACCGCTACGACGGCGAACGGCACGGCAACCGCCGGGGCCGGCACGGCCAACGGGATCAAGGCCGATCCCGCCGACGCCGCGCGGCCCGCCGGCCCCGCACAGCCCGGCGACGCCGGACAGCCCGCCGACGCCCGACAGCCGGCTGATGCCGCCCGCCCGACCGAGGCCGGACAGCCCGCCGACGCCGGACAGTCGGCGGACGCCGGGGACGAGCCGGAAACGGACTCCGGGCAGACCAGGACCAAGCCGGTCGCCGAGCCGGTGACCACTGTCGACGGCGGCGGGGCCAGCGCCGGGGTGGACGGCGAGCCGACCGTGGCCGCTGTCCCAGGGGAGGGCGGCCGGGGCGCCAAGCCGACCAAGATCACCAGCACCGGCGAGAACGGCAAGCGTCCCAGCAAGCCGACCACCGACGAGCGCAGCGCCAAGCCCAGCAAGGTCACTGTCGAGAAGGACTGACCGGTACGGCGACACCGCGCGCCCGCGCACGAGTCACGGCAAACTTGGACAGTTTCCGTTCACGCGTAACGGAAACTGTCCAAGATCTGTGTGCCGGGAGCCGGGTGTCAGATCAGGGCCCGGTGGCGGGCGGGTCGATGACCGGACGGCGGAACGGGCCCCAGGCCACGAAGCGTTCGAACAGCTCCCGTGGTGTCGGCCCGCCGTAGGGGTTGAGCTGGTACAGGTCATGCGCCGCCTCGTGATAGAGCCCGGCCAGGTAGATGGTCAGGGCCGCCGGGTCCGCGTCGAACTCCGCCTTCAGCAGCAGCCGAGCCTCCGCGCACGGCCACGGCCGGCCGTCGGCACGGCAGCACCACATCGGCCGCAGCGGGGTGTGCGGCGTCCGGTCACCGCAGGGTCGGGGATGCGAGGGGTACGGCCCGAGCCGCGGCTGTGGCAGCCCGGACCTCGGCGTACGGGCTGGGTGCGGCCGGCCGGAGTCCGGCGAGCAGCCAGCGGACGACCTCGGCGCCGGCCCGGCGCGCAGGGACCGTCCGAGGCGGCCGGCGCGGCTGGAGCGGGGCATGGGGTACCTCCTCGGCTGGGGCACGGGACGCGTACGGCGGCCCGGCGCGGTGGGGGACCGGAGTGACCGGCAGCAGATCCGGTACGTGACAGTCTGCTGATCGCACCGCTACGGTCGGAAGGCGTCGGCGCTTCCCCAGGCGTGACTGCGTCGGTGACGCGACCCGCCGGGCGAGCCGGTGGAGAGGACCTGCGACCTGCGGAGGCACTGTGGAAGGCGACGCCGCGCCGACGGCCGACATGATCCGCGCTCAACTGCGGCGGCTGCGGACGGCCGCCGGGATGAGCCAGGAGGAGTTCGGCCGGCTGGTGCACTACTCCGGCTCGATGGTGTCCGCTCTGGAGCTGGGTCAGCGTCCGCTGGACCGGCTGTTCCTGGCCCGCGCCGACGAGGTGCTGGCCACCGGCGGCCTGCTGGTCTACCTGCTCAAGCTCGCCGAGCGGGACGGCCAGCCGAGCTGGTTCCGACCCTGGCTGGACGCCGAGCGCAGCGCCCGCCAGCTGCGCTGCTTCCAGCCCACACTGATCCCCGGCCTGCTACAGACCGAGAACTACGCCCGCGCGGTCATTCGGTGCGACGACCTGCTCAGCGACGACGAGGTGGAACGTCGGGTGCACGCCCGGCTGGACCGACAGTCGCTGCTGATCCAGCCGGAACCGCCGCAGTTCATCGCGGTCGTCGACGAGTTGGTGCTGCGGCGTGCCGGGGAGGACGTGCGAGGGCTGTTGGTCGAGCAGATCACGCATCTGGTCGCCAGCCTGGAACGGCCACACATCAGTCTGCACATCATCCCGGCCGAGGTCGGGCTGCACGTCGGCCTGTCGGGGCCGTTCAATCTGGCGCGGGGCGAGGACGGTGGTTGGGTGGGCCACATGGAGCACCAGATTGACGGCCTCGTCGTCGATGGCGACCATGAGGTGGCTACGCTGCTGGCTCGCTGGGAGATGATCAGGAACAGTGCGCTGTCCCGCCGGCAGTCGATCGAGCTGATGAAGGAAGTTGTGACCTCATGGACCTGACCGACGCCCGGTGGCGGACGTCCAGCCGGAGCGGCAACGGAGAGTGTGTCGAGGTGGCGGACAATCTGCCCGGGGTGGTGGGCGTGCGAGACAGCAAGGACCCGACCGGCCCGGTGCTGGTGTTCGCGCCGTCCGCCTGGCGGGCGTTCGTCGCCGTCGCCCGTCGCCCCACCGTCTGACCCGGGAGGTCCCTGGTGCCGCAGCACGGCCCGCCGGCCGACGATCCGGACGCAACCCCCGCTCCCCCGCCGGCCGGTCCCCCGGCGGCCGAGACGCCACACCCGGTGCCGATCCCCGGCCCGGGCGTCGACCCGGACGAGCCGCCGGCCGTCCCGTCCGGCAAGTTCGGTACGCCGGGGCGTCCGCTGCGGCGCAGCAGCTTCCTGCTCGGCTTCACGGGCGCGCTCGGCGTGCTGCTGGCGTACACCCTCTATCTGGGGATTCGTAACGCCGGCGGCATCCTGGTGCTGGTGGTGATCGCGCTCTTCCTGGCGGTCGGTCTCTACCCGGCGGTGGCCCGGCTGCGCCGCTGGGGGCTGCCCCACGGCCTGGCGGTCGCGGTGGTGGCGCTGACCGTGGTGCTGCTGCTCTGCGGCGGCGTGGTGGCGCTGGTCCCGCCGATCGTGACCCAGTCCGGGCAGTTCATCGACCAACTGCCGACGTACGTCGAGGAGCTGCGCCGAAACCCGACGGTCAACGACCTGGTGGAGCGGTACGACCTGGTGAAGCGGGTGCAGGGTGCGGTCAACGCGGGCACCGTCGGCCGGGCTCTCGGCGGGGTGCTCGGCGGCGCCCAACTGATCTTCGGCACGGTGTTCCGGGCGTTGACCGTGCTGGTGCTGACCATCTACTTCCTGGCGTACTTCAACCGGCTGCGTTCTCTGGGCTACGCGCTGGTGCCCCGGACGCGACGCGAGCGGGTGCAGCTGATCGGCGACGAGATCCTGGCCAAGGTGGGCGCTTACATGGTCGGCGCGCTCAGCATCGCGGTGCTGGCCGGCGCGACCACCTTCGTCTTCGCGTTGATCGTCGGGTTGCTGTACCCCTTCGCGCTGGCCGTGGTGGTCGCGGTGACCGACCTGATCCCGCAGATCGGCGCCACCCTGGGTGCGGTGGTCGTGAGCCTGGTCGGCTTCGCCACCGACCTGCCGACCGGCATCGCCTGCGCGGTCTTCTTCCTCATCTACCAGCAGGTGGAGAACTACCTGATCTACCCGAAGGTGATGCGACGCTCGGTGGAGGTCAACGAGGTGGCCGCCCTGCTGGCCGCGCTGCTCGGGGTGGCGCTGCTGGGCGTGGTGGGCGCGCTGATCGCCATCCCCACGGTGGCCGCGCTGCAACTGATCCTGCGCGAGGTGGTGCTGCCCCGCCAGGAGACCCGCTGAGCCGTGCGGGTCAGTCCGCCCGGCCGGCGGGCGGACCGGGAACGGGCGTGTCGGCGAACGAGGCCACCGTCCGGTCGGCGTACGCGCTGACGTCGCCGGTCTCCATCGGGCCGTCCCAGGTCGTCGGCAGAGGCACCTCGACCGCCGGGTTCACCCGGCGGACGATCTCGTCGAGCACCGTCTCCGCGTCACCGACCCAGAGGTGCTTGGCGTTCGGCACGCCCACCACCTCGGCCTGCGGAACCGCGGCGAACCGCTCCCCGGCCTCGGCCGGGCGCAGGTAGTCGTCGAACTCCGGCACCAGGGCCACCAGCGGGCGACCGGAGCCGGCCCAGGTGGCCAGATCCTCGGGAGCCGAGAAGCGCAGCGGCGGGGAGAGCAGGATCGCGCCCGCCACCGCCGGGTCGCAGCCGTACTTGAGCGCCAGGTCGGTGCCGAACGACCAGCCGACCAGCCAGATGTTGGGCAGCTCGGCGAACTCCGCGTACTCGATGGCGGCGGCCACGTCGTAGCGCTCGCCGACGGCCTCGTCGAAGGCCCCCTCGCTGGTGCCGCGCATGCTGCTGGTCCCCCGGGTGTTGAACCGGAGCACGGCCACGTCGGCCAGCGCCGGCAGCCGCCAGGCCGCCTTGCGGAACACGTGGCTGTCCATCATCCCGCCGTGGGTGGGCAGCGGGTGCAGGCAGACCAGGGTGGCCGCCGGCGGCCGGTCGACCGGCAGTGCCAGCTCACCGACCAGCCGCAGACCGTCGGCGGTGTGCAACTCGATGTCCTCCCGGCGACCGGGCAGGACCGACGACGCGCGGATCGGTGTGCTCACCCGTCAAGTCTGGCGCGAAGCCGCCGCCTTCGCCCGCCCGGGCGCGAACAGGGTGATCCAGATCGCTCAGCCGTGGCGCGGGGCGCCCCGGCCGCGCTGCGCCGCCGGGCCACGCCGCTCCCGTGCGCGCCAGCAGCCGCTGTGCCAGTGCCGCCGGTCGGTCAGGTCACCCAGGCCGTCCGCCGGCCAGGCCACCAGGTGCGCCACCCCGGGCCGGATCTCCTGGTCACAACCGGGGCAGCGGTACGTCTTGACCGACGCGCCCGCGCCGATCCCGCGTACCTGCCAGGCGCCGTCGGTCCACTGCTGCACCGAGGCGACGCCCTGCCGGACACGGTCGGCGTCCAGGTTGGCGTTCTCGTCCCGGCGAGGGCGGTTGCGACGGGGGCTCACAACTACCAAGCGTACGGTCCGTCGGGCGGGACGACCTCGCGGCCGGCCCCGCCCGACGCAGAGATCACTCAGACGCCGCCGGGACCGTCCGGCGTTGACCCGGTCAGCGGTGCGAGTGGTCGCGGAAGCCCCGGCGGGTCTTGCGGCCCAGGTAGCCGGCGGTGACCAGGTGCTCCAGCAGCGGCGCGGGCGCGAAGCCCGGCTCGCGCAGCTCCAGGTACAGCTCCCGCTGAATGGCCAGCGAGACGTCCAGCCCGACCACGTCGAGCAGCTCGAACGGGCCCATCGGGTAGCCGCAGCCCAGCTTCATCGCGTGGTCGATGTCGTCGGCCGTGGAGTAGCTGGCCTCCAGCATCTTCACCGCGTCGTTCAGATACGGGAAGAGCAGCGCGTTCACGATGAACCCGGACCGGTCGCCGCACACCACGCCGGTCTTGCCCAGCGCGGCACACACCGCCCGGGCGGTCGCCGTGGTCTCCGGGGAGGTACGGATGGTGCGGACCACCTCGACCAGCGGCATGATCGGCGCCGGGTTGAAGAAGTGCAGCCCCACCACGTCGGCGGGCCGCTGGGTGGCCATCGCCACGTCGATCACCGGCAGGGACGAGGTGGTGGTCGCCAGCACCACGCCCGGCTTGCAGATCTCGTCGAGGCTGGCGAAGAGCGCCTTCTTCACGCTCAACTCCTCGACCACCGCCTCGACCACCAGGTCGACGTCGGCGAGGTGGTCGAGCGTGGCCGACCAGCTGATCCGGCCCAGGGCGGCGTCCCGGTCGGCCTCGGCGAGCTTGCCGCGCACCACGCCCTTGTTCAGCGAGGTCTTCACCGCCTCGCACACCTTCGCGGACTTCTCCGCGCCCCGGGTCACCGAGATGACCTCGTAGCCGGCCTTCGCGAAGACCTCGATGATGCCGGTGGCCATCGTCCCGGAGCCCACCACGCCCACCTTGGCGATGGCGCGCGCGCCGTCGGCGAGCGCGGCCTCCGTGGCCAGCGGCGTCGCCTCGTCGGGTACGACCACCGGGGAACCGGGCCGTTCGTAGGTGTAGAAGCCTCGGCCGGACTTCCGGCCCAGCAGCCCCGCGGTGACCATCTGCTTGAGCAGCGGCACCGGGGCGTGCCGGCGGTCCCGCCCGCCGCGCCGGTACATGGTGTCCAGGATCTCGTACGCGGTGTCCAGGCCGATGAGGTCCATCAACGCCAGCGGACCCATCGGCAGGCCACAGCCGAGCTTCATCGCGGCGTCGATGTCCTCCCGCGTCGCGTAGTGCGACTCGAACATCCCGACCGCGTGGTTCAGGTAGCCGAAGAGCAGCGCGTTGGCGATGAAACCGGCCCGGTCGTTGATGGTGACGTCGACCTTGCCGAGCCGTGCGCAGAGCGCCTCCACGTCGGCGACCACCTCGGCCGAGGTGACCACGGTCCGGACCACCTCGACCAGCTTCATCACCGGCGCCGGGTTGAAGAAGTGGATGCCGATGACCTGGTTGGGCCGGTGGGTGGCCACCGAGATCTCGGTGACGCTCAACGAGGAGGTGTTGGTCGCCAGGATCGCCTCGGGCTTGCAGACCCGGTCCAGCTCGGCGAAGATCCGCTGCTTCAGGTCCAGGTGCTCGGGCACCGCCTCGATGACCAGGTCGACGGAGTGCAGCGCGTCCAGCCCGACCGCGAAGTGCACCCGGCCGAGCAGCGCGTCCCGGTCCTCCGGTGCGAGCTTGCCCTTGGCCACCGCCCGGTCCGTGGAGCCGGTGAGGTTGACCCGGCCACGCTCCAGCGCCGGCTCGGAGATCTCCACCGCGACGACGTCGATGCCGTTGCGGGCGAAGACCTCGACGATGCCGGCACCCATGGTGCCCAGCCCCACCACACCCACGGTGCTGAACTCGCGCGCCACGACCGGCCTCCCCAGACACTCCGCACGGCCACTGAACGGCCGCTAAGGTTATGCGCGCGAGTCTGCCACGTGACGCTGGGTTGTCGAGACGCCGTGGCATATTTCACCCACGACGCCACCGGCCGCCCGGCTGGCCGGGCCTGCACTCAGCCGGCCGGGACGGCGGTCAACGCCAGCAGCTCCGCGACGAACTCCGCCGGGCGCTCCAGGTGCGGGCTGTGCCCGCAACCGGGCAGCACCACCTCGTGGTACGCGCCGCCGGCCGCCGCGTACCGCTCCAGCACCGCCCGGGTCTGACCGACCATCGGCTGCGGCGGGCACTCCGCCGCACCGGGCCACCCCGGTACGGCACCCAGCGAGCCCAGGTACGCCAGGTCGAACAGCGAAGTGTCCGAGACGATCACGTCGGCGTCACCGCGTACCCAGGTGACCGGAGGCTTGTCGGCGACGGCCACCAGCTCGTCGGCGAGCCGGAACCAGGTCGGCGCGAGCGCGTTGAGCACCCCGCGCTCCCCCGGCGCCACGCCCGGCCAGTTCTCCGAGGACGCCGCCGTGCCGGGGTAGTTGTCGTCCCCCGTGACGGTGGAGAGCAGGCTGTCGAGCAGCAACTCCTCGTCGCCGCCCAGCGACGACGGATCGGCCACATAGGTCGCTCGCAGCACGGCACGCGGGCTGGTCTGGGCCTCGGTGCCGCGATCACCCGCGGTGAGCCGGGCGACGAAGTCCGGGTTCGCCGTGCCGGCACCGGTACCGGCGAAGTCGGGCGTCGTCGGCGTGCCGGCCAGGTCGCGGGTGCCACCGAAGCCGTACGGGGAGACCGGCGCGGCGAGCAGCAGCGCGCCCACCCGGTGCGGGTGGTCGACCAGCAGTCGCATCGCCACGCCCCCGCCGAGGGAGTGCCCCACCACCACCGGGCGGGCGTCGGCCGCGCCGAAGAACGTCGGGTCCTCCAGCAGCGCGGCCACGTCGTCGGAGAAATCCCGAAGACCCCGGGTCGCGTCCACCGGGGCGGTCTCCGAGGCGCCGTAACCACGCAGGTCCGGCGCGACCACCCGCAGCGTCGGCGGCAGCCGCCGGACCAGCGGCTCCCAGAACAGGGCGGACGAGCAGTTGCCGTGGATCAGCAGCACCGGAGTGCCGTCCGGCGGGCCCGCCACGCGTACCGCCTGGGTGATGCCGTTCGCTGTCACGGTCCGCTGCTCGGTCTCCACCCGCGGCATGCTGCCACCCCGGTCCGCGCCGGTCCAGGTGCCCGGCAGCCATCCCGGGTGCGCCCCGGGTGTGGGCCCGCACCAACCACGACGTCCTTTTACTCAGCGACGTGCGGTGGGCGGCGTGGCCAGCGGCAGCGGCAGCGTCGGCCGGACGTCACGCCGGGACGGGCCGAAGCTGAGCCCGACCGGATCGGTGTGGGCCACTCCCGGATCGAACAGACGCAGCTCGGTGCGGCCGAGCCGGATCACATCGCCGTCGGAGAGGAGTTCCACCTCGGTGATCCGGCGGTCGTTGAGCCAGGTGCCGTTGGTTGAGCCCAGGTCGCGCAGTGCCGGGCCCTCCGGCGCCCGCCACACCGCCGCGTGCTGCCGGCTCAGGTGCGGGTCGTTGATGACGACGTGACCGGTCGGCGCCCGACCGATCACCTGCGCCTCGGCCCGCAGACGAAAACTCGCCCCGCGCATCGACCCACCCGCGACCGTCAACAGCGGCATCAGTTCCGGATGTTCCTCCATGGACAGCCAGCCCTCCACCCCACACGACTACGCCGCGCGCCAGCCTGCCATCAGACGGTAATCGTCAATACCGACCGGCCGGTCAACTCCTCGCCACCTCCCGGCCATCTCCCGTTCGACGGTTCGGGCGGGCGGGATCCGAGCAGAGGGCCTGACCTGCTCTGATCAACGAGCGGGCGGCCCGATGCGACTCCCGTCCCGCCGGGCCGAATCGCGGCCTACCGGCGAGTAATCTTCGGGTCTAGACTTCCGCCATGACGGCTGTGCAGATCCCCGGCAACCCGGTCATCGAGGCAGGCCAACTGGTGTCCACCAGCCCCGCCACCGGCGTCGAGGCCGGTCGCCTCCCGGTCGCCACCGACGCCGACGTCCGGCGGGCCGTCGAGCGCGCCCGCACCGCCGGCGAATGGTGGGCCGGGCTGGGCTTCACCGGCCGCCGCGAACGGCTGCTGCGCTGGCGCGCCCTGCTCGCCAAGCGGATCGAGCAGCTCGCCGAGCTGGTGCACGTCGAGGGCGGCAAGCCGGTCGCCGACGCCATCGTCGAGATCGTCACCGCGATCGAGCACATCGACTGGGCCGCCCGCAACGCCGGCCGGGTGCTCGGCCCGCGCCGGGTGCGGTCCCGGCTCATCCTCGCCGAGTTCTCCGGGCACCTCGAATACCAGCCGTACGGCGTGGTCGGCGTCATCGGGCCGTGGAACTATCCGGTCTTCACCCCGATCGGCTCCGCCGCGTACGCGCTGGCCGCCGGCAACGCCGTCGTGCTCAAGCCGAGCGAGTACACGCCCGCGGCCGGCCAGTGGCTGGTGGACAGCTTCGCCGAGGTCGTACCCGAGCAACCGGTGTTCACCGCCGTGCACGGGCTGGGCGGCGTGGGCGCGGCGCTGTGCCGTTCCGGGGTGAACAAGCTCGCCTTCACCGGCTCCACCGCCACCGCCCGCAAGGTCATGGCCGCCTGCGCCGAGACGCTGACCCCGGTGCTCATCGAGGGCGGCGGCAAGGACGCCATGATCGTCGACAGCGACGCCGACCTGGACGCCGCCGCCGAGGCGTGCGTCTGGGGCGGAATGACCAACGCCGGCCAGACCTGCATCGGCATCGAACGGGTGTACGCCGTCGACCAGGTCTTCGACACCTTCGTCGACAAGGTGGTGGCCCGCGCGGGCCGGCTGACCGTCGGGCCCGAGGGCACCGACATCGGCCCGATCACCATGCCCGGCCAGGTCGACGTGATCCGCCGCCACATCGAGGCCGCGGTCAACTCCGGCGGGCGCGCCGTGCTGGGCGGCCCGAGCGCGGTGCAGCCGCCGTACGTGCACCCGACCGTGCTGGTGGACGTACCGGAGGACTCGGCCGCCGTCCGCGAGGAGACCTTCGGGCCGACGCTCACCATCAGCCGGGTCCGCGACGCCGACGAAGCCGTCGCCCGGGCCAACGCGCTCGCGTACGGCCTGGGTGGCTCGGTCTTCGGTCGGCGGCGCGCGGTTGCCATCGCCCGACGGCTGCGCTCCGGGATGGCCTCGGTCAACTCCACCCTCACCTTCGCCGGGATGTCCACCCTGCCGTTCGGCGGGGTCGGTGACTCCGGCTTCGGGCGGATCCACGGCGAGGACGGACTGCGCGAATTCGGCCGGGCCAAGGCGATCACCCGCCGGAGGGCCCGGTCGCTGCTGCCGTCCATGACCTTCGAGCGGACCCCGACCGACGTCGCCCGACTCGTCAAGGCCATCAAAATGATGTACGGCAGGTGAGTGTCGGATAACCGATCTCCACCGAGATCGACGCATCCACATGTTTGGACACGGTATTCGCGGCGGTACATTGCGTTAAATGGGCCCTAATCGATTGCGCTACCGCCTTGTCGACAGTGACCGGTCGTGGAGCGCCCGGCAGCGGCGGCGTCGCTCGGACTGGCTCGCACGCACGTTCCCGACGATCGGCGACATGCACGTGGTCGATCTCGGCGGCCGGCTCGGCACCTGGAATCGCGCCACCATCCGGCCCACTCGGGTGACCGTGGTCAACCTGGAGCAACCGCCCACCGTCGTCCCAGAGTGGGCCCACGTCGTACAGGCCGATGCCTGCGACCTGCCGCCGCAGGTCACCAACGGCGACTTCGACCTGGTCTTCTCCAACTCGGTGCTGGAGCACGTGGGCGGGCACGAACGCCAGCCGCGGTTCGCCGCGGCAGTCCACTCGTTGGCCGAACGGCACTGGGTGCAGACGCCCTACCGCTACTTCCCGATCGAGCCGCACTGGATCGCGCCCGGAATGCAGTTCCTGCCGGTCCGGCTTCGCACCGCGGTCGCCCGACGGTGGCCGCTAGGCCACAAGCCGACCCGGAGCCACGACGCCGCCATCCACCAGGTGCTCTGGACCGAACTGCTGGACCGGTCGCAGATGCGCCACTACTTCCCCGACTCGCGGATGCTCGTCGAGCGGGTGGCCGGCCTACCCAAGTCGCTGATCGCGGTGCGAACCGGGGAGTGAACCGGTCAGAAGAGGGTCAACTCGTCCTTCTCGATGCCCCGCAGCTTGTCGTAGTCCACGACCACGCACCGGATGCCCCGGTCGGCGGCGAGCACCCGCGCCTGCGGCTTGATCTCCTGCGCGGCGAAGACCCCGGTGACCGGGCTGAGCAGCGGGTCGCGGTTCATCAGTTCGAGATAGCGGGTGAGCTGCTCGACCCCGTCGATCTCACCGCGCCGCTTGACCTCGACCGCGACCGCACCGGAGTTGGCGTCCCGGCAGAGCAGGTCGACCGGGCCGATCGCCGTCATGTACTCGCGGCGGACCAGCGTGTACCCGTCGCCCAACACGCTCGGGTTGGCCGCCAGCAACTCCTGGAGATGCGCCTCCACCCCGTCCTTGCGCAGGCCGGGGTCCACCCCCAACTCGTACGAGGTGTCCTGGAAGATCTCCTCAAGGGTGATCCGCAGCTCCTCGCCAGCCTTGTTGACCACCCGCCACACGCCGGGGGCCTCCTCCAGCCGACACGGCGGGCTCATCCAGTTCAACGGCTTGTACGCCCGGTCGTCGGCATGGATCGACACCGACCCGTCCGCCTTCACCATCAGCAGCCGGGTCGCCAGCGGCAGGTGAGCCGAGAGCCGTCCGACGTAGTCCACCGAGCACTTCGCAATGACCAACCGCACCCGACGAGGGTAGCCGAGCACCCACCGGTCGCCACCGAGCGGCACTGGCGCGTCGATGGGATGCTGAGATGGTGCTCGAAGTCCTCACCGGTACCGGTCTCGCCGCCTCGGCGGGCCTGAACGCGTACATACCCCTGCTCACCCTCGGTCTGCTCGCCCGCTACACCGACCTGATCGACCTGCCCAGCGGCTGGACATGGCTCGGCAACGGCTGGGTCGTCGCCATCCTGGCCCTGCTGCTCGCCGTCGAGATGGTGGCGGACAAGGTGCCGGTGGTCGACCACATCAACGACGTGGTGCAGACCGTGGTCCGACCCACCGCCGGCGGCCTGGCCTTCGGCGCCGGATCGTCGTCGGAGACGGTGACGGTCACCGACCCGGGCAGCTTCTTCTCGTCGCACCAGTGGGTGCAAGTGGTCACCGGCGTTCTGCTCGCGTTCGGCGTACACCTGCTCAAGTCCGCAGCGCGGCCGGTAGTCAACGCGACCACCGCCGGGTTCGGCGCCCCAGTGGCCAGCACCGCCGAGGACGCCACCAGCGTGGTGGTCTCCCTGGTGGCGATCATCCTGCCGGTGCTGGTGCTCGCCTTCCTGCTCGGCCTGGTGGCGTTCGTCTACTGGTTCCTACGCCGACGCTCCGAACGCCGCCGGGAACGCGAGGCAGCACGCGCCGCCGGCTTCCGCGTCTGACGAGCCGCGGGCCGCGGGCCAGGGCGTTCCCGCCGGTCCAGACATGCCGCTGGCCGGCACCCCGGGGTGGGGTGCCGGCCAGCGGTCGATGTCGTGCGGTGGTGCGGTGGGTCAGCTGTTCCAGTGCTGGGCGACCAGGTCGGTGGCCTGCTGCTCCCACTGGGCGTAGGCGTCGGGGTAGGCCGAGACCTGCACGGTCTGCGCGGCGTCGGTCAACGCCATGTCCTGCCACCCGTCAACCTGCTTCAAACCCTTGAGGAACGCGGTGGTGGAGTACTCGGGGTTGGTGATCTGCTCGGGCGTGCCCCAACCACTGGTCGGGCGCTGCTGGAACAGGCCCAGCGAGTCATGGTCGTTGGCGTCGCCGAGGTGACCCAGGTTCTCCAGCTTCGACTCCTGCAGACTCGTGGCGATCGAGATCACCGCGGCCCGCTCAGGCAGACCAGCCTTCTTCGTCGCCGCGATGATCGCCTTCACATTGCCGGTCTGCTCGTCGTTCAGGTCGATGTGCGACTGCGCGCCCTGCACCTTGGCCGTCTGCACCGCGACCGCGACCGGCTTGCCATCCACGGGGGTGGCGGCGTGCGCGGCGATCGGACCGGCGAACACGCCACCGGCGAACGCGAGACCAGCAACAGACAGCATGCTCTTACGAATAATCGTGTTCATGAGAGGTCAGCTCCTTCAGGGGGGTAGACACCCACACGCCCGAGGGGGACGGCGCAAGGATGCGAGCACCTCGTCCGGCGCTTCCAACTGCAAGGGGGGAAAGTCATCGTCGGCGGCCTACGGGCGGGGGCTCGTGGCGCCGGGACTGTATGTAACGACCGCCGGGCCGCCGGCATTCCGGGGGTGGCCCATCCATCGGCACCCCGGTGAGCGGGGGCTCCGTTCCAGCGGCCCCCGAGTGAGGGGGTCGGTCAGGGGTCTGCAACGACCGGCCACCCGCGGGCATTCCAACCCGGGCCCGGCCGCCATCCCAACCCCCAGAGGGGCGGGGTGCCGGACCGGTGGTGCTGCGATCGTCAGGGTGTGTAACGACCCCCGGCCCGCCACGATTCCACCCCACGGATGCAGCCGGTCACACGCCAGAGACCTCCGATACGGGACATACGGCACGAAATTGCCGGCTGTCGCGGGCGTCAACTCGACCGGCTGGGGTTGATCGACTCGGTATCACCGATATCGGGCCATCCGGCCGCCCAGGACACCGGGACATCCCCGAAATCGCCGACATCGCCGACATCGCCGACATCGCTGACACGCTGACATCGAGTCGACCACCGCGAACGAGGATGAAGCGAACCCGGGGCGAGGTGGTCAACGAGGGGTATACCTCGGAGGCATATTTATGCCTCCGAGGTATATCGCTCACAACAGCGACCGCCCCCCAGAAGGGAGCACCCGGCCGCGTCCAACTACAGGGACCAATCAGACCCCGCCACCCCGCCAGACGGAATGGTCCGTCACGCAGCGGAGGGATCAGGACGAACGGCGACCACCGACGGTGTGGGGCCCGCCGTGCCCGGCGTAGGGATCAAGCCTGACCGCCCGAAGCCGGGCACGGCGGGCCCCACACCGCCCACGACGCACCGCACCGCGCCCGACAACCCACGACCCACCCGCACCGCGCCCGACAACCCACGACCCACCGCCGCCGCACCCGACAAACCCACAACGCACCACACCGCGCGGCCGACAAAGCCACGACCCACCGCACCGGGTGGCCGACAAACCAGACAGCTACCCAGCGTCGCGGCATAGCAAGGATCACGAAGCCGGCAAAAGCCTACGATCGGTCAAGAAGCCTAGAGGAGGTCGGCATGACTACAGCGATGGAGATGCCCCGGGTCCAGGAGTGCGTGGTCGTGGCCTGCGCGTACAACAACGCCGGCGACTGCCACGCCTTCGCGATCACGATCGGCAGCATGGATCACGCGCACTGCCACACCTTCGTCGAGTCGCCGGTGCGCGGCGGTGTGGACAGCCTGATCGCTCAGGTGGGCGCGTGCCAGCGGTCCGACTGTCGGCACAATGAGCAGCTCGAGTGCCACGCCTCGTCCATAAGGGTCGGCCCGGACAACGACATGGCCGACTGCATGACCTACGCCGGCCGCTGACCGGTCACACCAGCCCGGGTCAGGGCAGGTCGTTGGCGCGCCGGATGACCGTCACCAGGTCGTCGATGATGCCGGTGAGGGCGAAGTCCTTCGGGGTGAAGACCCGAGCCACCCCGGCCGCCCGCAGCGTGTCGGCGTCGCCGGCGGGGATGATGCCGCCCACCACCACCGGCAGGTCCGCCCGACCGGCGGCGCGCAGCCCGTCGAGCACGGCCGGCACGGCGGCAAGGTGCGAGCCGGAGAGCACGGAGAGCCCGACCAGGTCGACGTCCTCCTCAACGGCCGCGGCGACGATCTGCCCGGCGGTCAGCCGGATGCCCTGGTAGACGACCTCGAAGCCGGCGTCGCGGGCGCGTACCGCGATCTGCTCGGCGCCGTTGGAGTGCCCGTCCAGGCCGGGCTTGCCGACCAGCAGCCGCAGCCGGCCGCTGCCCAGCTCGCGGGCTGTGGCGGTAACCCGTGCGCGGACGGCCGCGAGGCCCGGGTCGCCGCCGGTGCCGGTGGCGCCGGCCAGTCCGGTGGGCGCCCGGTACTCGCCGAAGACCTGGCGCAGCGCGCCGGCCCACTCGCCGGTGGTCACGCCGGCCCGCACGCACTCCAGGGTGGCCGGCATCAGGTTCGCGGTGGTCGCGGCGGCCGCCCTGAGCCGGGCCAGGGCCGCCTCGACGGCCGCGGCGTCCCGGTCGGCCCGCCACCGGCGTACGCCGGTGGCGGCGGCGGTTTCGACCGCCGGATCGACCTGCTCGACCGCCTCCGCTCCGGCCGCGGTCAGCGGGGACGACTCGGTCCCAGTGAACCGGTTGACGCCGACCACCACGTCGGCACCGGACTCCATCCGGCGGCGGCGCTCGGCCAGCGAGGCGACCAGCGCGCTCTTGAGGTAACCGGTCTCCACGGCGGCGACCACGCCGCCCAACTCCAGCACCTTGTCCAGCTCGACGCGGGCACCGGTGACGATCTCGTCGACCAGCGCGGTCATCACGTGCGAGCCGGCGAAGAGGTCGGGGTATTCGAGCAGGTCCGACTCGTACGCCAGGACCTGCTGCATCCGCAGCGACCATTGCTGGTCCCACGGGCGGGGCAGGCCGAGCGCCTCGTTCCAGGCGGGCAGCTGCACCGCGCGGGCCCGGGCGTCGCGGGACAACGTCACGCCGAGCATCTCCAGCACGATGCGCTGGATGTTGTTCTCCGGCTGCGCTTCGGTCAGGCCGAGCGAGTTGACCTGAACGCCGTAGCGGAACCGGCGCTGCCTGGCCTCGGTGACGCCATACCGGTCCCGGGTGATCTCGTCCCAGAGCACGCTGAACGCGCGCATCTTGGCGATCTCCTCCACGAACCGCACCCCGGCGTTGACGAAGAACGAGATCCGCTGCACCACGTCACCGATCCGCTCGGCGGGCACCTGGCCCGAGTCGCGGACCGCGTCAAGCACGGCGACCGCCGTGGCCAGCGCGAAGCCGACCTCCTGCACCGGCGTGGCACCGGCCTCCTGGAGGTGGTACGAGCAGATGTTGACCGGGTTCCACCGCGGCATCTCACGCAGCGTGTAGGCCACCACGTCGGCGGTGAGCCGCAGCGACGCCGCCGGCGGGAAGATGTACGTCCCCCGGGACAGGTACTCCTTGATGATGTCGTTCTGCGTGGTGCCGGCGCAGCGGGCCAGCTCGGCGTTCTGCTCCAGCCCCACGGTGCCGTACAGGGCGAGCAGCCACATCGCCGGGGCGTTGATGGTCATCGAGGTGTTCATGTCGGCCAGCGGAATGCCGTCGAAGAGCGCCCGCATGTCGCCGAGGTGGGCCACCGGCACGCCGACCCGGCCGACCTCACCGGTGGCCAGCTCGTGGTCGGGGTCGTACCCGGTCTGGGTGGGCAGGTCGAAGGCGACCGAGAGACCGGTCTGCCCCTTCGCCAGGTTGCGGCGGAAGAGGGCGTTGGTCGCGGCGGCCGACGAGTGACCGGCGTAGGTGCGCATCACCCACGGGCGGTCCCGCTCGGGCAACCGCCCCGAAGATGCCTTCTCATCCATGGCCGGAGTCTAAGTTACCGTTCAGTAAAACGGGTTGTGGAAAACCACACAGGTCCATGTCGCGGACGTCCGGGTGCGAAGCGCCCGGAGTGTCCCGGACCGCCACACCCCGGGCGCCACGCCACCCCGGTCAGGACGCACACTGGACACCATGGATGACGAGCTGGCCATCTCCGTCCGGGGGCTGCGCAAGGCGTACGGCGACAACGTGGCCGTGGCGGGCGTGGACCTCGACGTCCACCGCGGCGAGGTGTTCGCCCTGCTCGGCCCGAACGGCGCCGGCAAGACCACGACCGTGGAGATCCTGGAGGGCTACCGACGCCGGGACGCCGGCGAGGTCGCCGTGCTCGGGGCCGACCCCGCCCACCCGGACGCCGGCTGGCGGTCCCGGGTCGGCATCGTGCTCCAGGGCACCGGCGAGTTCGACGAGCTGACCGTGGCCGAGGTGATCCGGCACTTCTCCGGCTTCTACCCGGACGCCGACGACCCGGACAAGGTGATCGAGCGGGTCGGGCTGGCCGGCAAGGCGAAGGCCCGTACGCACACCCTCTCGGGTGGGCAGAAGCGCCGCCTCGACGTGGCGCTGGGCATCATCGGCCGCCCCGAGCTGCTCTTCCTCGACGAGCCGACCACCGGCTTCGACCCGGAGGCCCGCCGCGAGTTCTGGGAACTGATCCGCGACCTCGCGGCGGCCGGCACCACCATCGTGCTGACCACCCACTACCTGGACGAAGCGGAGGCGCTGGCCGACCGGGTGGGTGTGATCGCCGGCGGCCGGCTCGTGGAGGTCGCCGCACCGAACCAGCTGGGCAACCGGCAGGAGGCGCTGGCGACGGTCTCCTGGCGTACCCCGGACGGGACGCTGGAGCGCGCGCCGAGCGCGACGCCGACGGCCCTGGTGGCCGAGCTGGCCGCGCGCTACGGCGGCGAGGTCCCCGGGCTCACCGTGACCCGGCCGACCCTGGAGGACGTCTACCTCACGATGATCGGACACGCGCGATGACGACCACGACGAAGCCGGCGACGCCGGTCGCCGCGACCCCGGGCCGCCGGCCGGGCGCGGGCGCGCTGGCCCTGCGGCAGGGCCGGCTGGAGATCACCCAGTTCCTGCGCAGCCGGGAGTCCGTGGTCTTCACGATGGGCTTCCCTATCATCATGATCCTGATCTTCGCGTCGATCTTCGGCGGCACGATCGGCGGCGGGGTCAAGTTCACCCAGTACTTCATCACCGGCATGATCGCGACCGGCCTGATGACGGTGAGCTTCCAGAACCTCGGCATCTGGATCCCGATCGAGCGGGACCGGGGCGTGCTCAAGCGCTACCGGGGCACGCCGATGCCGAAGTGGGTCTGGTTCGCCGGCAAGGTGATCATGGTGGTGGCGATCGGCATCGCCGAGACCGCGCTGCTGCTGGCGGTCGCGGTGGCGCTGTTCGACCTCGACCTGCCGGGTACCGCCGGGAAGTGGTTCACCTTCGGTTGGGTCTCCGTGCTCGGGGTGACCGCCTGCACGCTCTGCGGGATCGCCATCTCGTCGCTGGCCCGCACCGCGCGCAGCGGCTCGGCGGTGGTCACCCCGGTCGCCCTGGTGCTCCAGTTCATCTCCGGAGTGTTCTTCGTCTTCACCGACCTGCCCACCTGGATGCAGCAGGTGGCCGCGCTGTTCCCGCTCAAGTGGATGTGCCAGGGGCTACGGGCGGTCTTCCTGCCGTCGAGCTTCGGCGCGCAGGAGCCCGGGGGCTCGTTCGAGCTGGGCCGCGTCGCGCTGGTGCTGGCCCTGTGGTGCGTGATCGGCCTGGTGCTCTGCCTGACCACCTTCGGCTGGACGACCAAGCGCGACGGCTGACCGGTAAGCAGACAGTTCCCCGTCGGCTTTTTTCGACCGCACGACGGGACACCGGGTTCCGCCAAGGGCTGCGACACTCGGACCATGGCGGCTCGACCGACCCGGCGTGGTCTCCTGCTCGCGGGGGCGGGGGCGGGTGCACTGGCCGTCGGCATCGGCTGGACGGCGCGCGACCTGATCCGGCCCGCGCCGGCACGGCCGGTGCCTCCGAAGGCACCGGCCGGCGACGAACGGCTCACCAGCCGCCCGTCCGCCGCGCGGGGCCGCACGGTCGACTTCTACACGGCCGTCCCGGACGGGTACGGCGACGGGCGGGGACTGCCGGTCTGCCTCGTGCTGCACGGCGCTTCCACCACCGCGCGGGACTTCCCCGGGCTCGGCCTGGGCCGTTTCCTGACCGACGCGGTACGCCGGGGCGCTCCGCCGTTCGTGCTCGCTGGGGCAACCGGCGACCGACTCTCCTGGCGTCCGTCCGGGCGGGACGACCCGCAACGGATGGTGCGCGAGGAACTACCGGCCTGGTGCGCCGAGCGGGGCTTCGATTCCGCCCGACTGGCGGCCTGGGGCTGGTCGATGGGGGGCTTCGGCTCGCTGTTGCTCGCCGGGACCTGGCCGGGGTTCCTCCGGGCGGTGGCGGCCTTCTCCCCCGCCGTCGCACCTGGCGACGCCGTCTTCGCCAGCGTCGATCGGCTGCGCGGCACTCGGCTGGGCATCTGGTGCGGTCGGCAGGACGACTTCCTCGCCGACGTGCAAGCGCTGGAGCGTGCTCTTCCAGAGCCGGCCGCCTAGGTGGAGTACGCCGACGGCCGACACGACTTCGGCTACTGGGGTCGGGTCATCCCAGACGCCTTCGACTTCGTCGCGGCAGCGCTGGCAGACCCCGACCCGGCTTCCAGTCCGGGATGAGCACCGCCCCGGGCCCGCGGTAGCGAGTGATCGCCACTGCGGGCCCGTAGCTGCGTGTTCTCAGTACGTGTAGAAGCCCTTGCCGGTCTTGCGGCCCAGGTCGCCGGCGGTGACCATGCGCTGGAGCAGCTCCGGTGGGAAGAACTTCTCGTCCGCCGTGTCGGTGTAGATGTTCTTCGAGGCGTGCAGCAGCACATCCACGCCGGTCAGGTCGGTGGTGGCCAGCGGGCCCATGGCGTGCCCGAAGCCCAGCCGACAGGCGGTGTCCAGGTCCTCCGCCGACACCACGCCGGACTCGACGAGCTTGACCGCCTCCACCACCAGGGCGGAGATCAGGCGGGTGGTCACGAAGCCGGCGATGTCCCGGTTGACCACCACCACCGTCTTGCCGATCTCCTCGGCGAAGGCCCGGACGGTGGCCAGCGTGGCGTCGCTGGTCTTGTAGCCGCGGACCAGCTCGCAGAGCTGCATCATCGGCACCGGGGAGAAGAAGTGGGTGCCGACGACCGCCTCGGGCCGCTCGGTGACCGCGGCGATCTGGGTCACCGGGATGGCCGAGGTGTTGGTGGCGAGCACCGCGTCGGCCTTGCAGATCTTGTCCAGGGCGCGAAACACCTCGTGCTTGATCTCCAGACGCTCGAAGACCGCCTCGACCACGATGTCCGCGTCCGCCGCCGCCTCCAAGTCGGTGGTCGGGGTGATCCGGGCGAGCGTCGCCTCGACGTCCGACGCCTCGATCTTGCCCTTCTCGGCGAACTTCTCCAGCGACTTCCGAATGCCGCCGAGCCCTCGCTTGGTGGCCGCGTCGTCCAGGTCGCGCAGCGTCACCTGCCAGCCCGCCTGCGCCGCCACCTGGGCGATGCCGGAGCCCATCAGCCCGGCCCCGACGACCGCGAGTCGACCCGCCATCTGCTTCTCCCTCGCTGCGATTGAGTGCCTGCCTGCACCCTAGTCGGCGAGCCTGAACGACGGCTAAGGGGCTGTCGGGAGACCCGACAACCCCCTGGACCCGGTCTGCGTCAGATTTCCAGCTCCGGCTCCTCCGGCGTCGTCCCGCGCTCGACAGCCACTCCGAGCGCGCGCAGGTCAGCCACGAAGTCCGGGTAGCCCCGGTCGACGTGGTGCACGTGGGAGACCTCGGTGGCCCCGTCCGCGCAGAGCCCGGCGATGATCAGGCCGGCCCCGGCGCGAATGTCCGTGGCCCGCACCGGCGCTCCGGAGAGTCGGCTCCGGCCCCGGACCACCGCGTGGTGGCCGTCGGTCTTGATGTCCGCGCCGAGGCGCATCATCTCGTTGGCGAACATGAACCGGCCGTCGAAGATGTTCTCGGTGATCAACGAGGCACCGTCACTGACCGCGGCCAGGCCGATCGCCATCGGCAGCAGGTCGGTGGCGAAGCCCGGGTACGGCAGCGTCACCACGTCGACCGCGCGGGGCCGGTCGTCCATCCGCACCCGGAAGCCGTCTCCCCGGGTCTCCACCAGGCCGCCGGCCGCCACCACCTTGTCCAGCGCGACCTCCAGGAAGGCCGGGTCGAGCCCGGTCACGGTCACGTCGCCTCGGGTCATCGCCGCGCCGAAGGCCCAGGTGCCGGCCACGATCCGGTCCCCCACGGTGGCGTGCCGCACCGGGCGCAGCCCGGGTACGCCGGTGATCCGCAGGGTGGACGTTCCGGCGCCGGAGATCCGCGCGCCCATCTGGTTGAGCATGGTGCAGATGTCAACGATCTCCGGCTCCCGAGCCGCGTTGTCGATCGTCGTGGTGCCCTGGGCCAGCACCGCCGCCATCACCAGGTTCTCGGTGGCGCCCACACTGGGGAAGTCCAGCACGATGTCCGCGCCGCGGAGCCCGTGCGGTGCGGTAGCGATGACGAAGCCGTGCTCACCGGAGATGTCCGCGCCCATCCGGGTCAGCCCGGAGACGTGCATGTCCAGCCCGCGCGAGCCGATCGCGTCGCCGCCCGGGTGAGCCACCCGCACGTACCCCCGGCGGGCCAGCAACGGGCCGAGCACGCAGATCGACGCACGCAGCCGGCGGACCAGGTCGTAGTCCGCGTCGGCGCCCGGCTGTTCGGGTACATCGATGGTCACCGAGCGCGACCGGGCCACCCCGCCCCGCGCGACCATCGGATCCACCGGGTCGTCCGCGTCGAACCGCACGTCGCACCCCAGCCGGCGCAGCACCTCCCCCATGATCGCGATGTCGGTGATCCGCGGGACGTTGGTGATCACGCTCCGGCCCGGAGCGAGCAGCGCGGCTGCCATCAACTTCAACGCCGAGTTCTTGGCACCCACCACGTGCACGGTGCCGGCCAGCCGGGCGTCACCGCGTACCCGGATGACGTCGACATCGTTGACCGCCGGATCGCCCGCGTCCCCGGGGCCCACCACCGCCGGCCAGCCGGCGGTGGTGTCCGGCCGCGCCGGGATCGTCAGGTCCGGTATCCGTAGGCTGTGCGTCATGGCCGTCCACCTCACGCGCATCTACACCAAGGCCGGCGACGCCGGCATGACCAGGCTGAGCAACAACGAGCAGGTGCCGAAGACCGATCCACGGATCGCCGCGTACGCGGATGTCGACGAGTGCAACGCGGCGATCGGCGTCGCGCTCGCCCTGGGCCAGCTCGACGAGGAACTGCGGGCCGTGCTGGCGTCGATCCAGAACGACCTGTTCGACGTGGGCGCCGACCTGTCCACGCCGGTGGAGCCGGAGCCGAAGTATCCGCCGCTGCGAGTGACCGAGGAGTACGTCGAGCGCCTCGAGGGCTGGTGCGACGAGTACAACGCACGCCTGAGCAAGCTCGACTCCTTCATCCTCCCCGGCGGCACCGCAGGCGCGGCGCTGCTGCACGTGGCGCGGACCATCGCCCGGCGTGCCGAACGAGCAGCGTGGGCGCTGGTCAGCCACGATCCGGAACGGACCAGCCCGCTCCCGGCAAAGTATCTCAACCGGCTCTCCGATCTGCTCTTTATCCTGTCAAGAACGGCAAATCCGGCGGGAGATGTGCTATGGGTGCCGGGCGGTAAGCGCTGAGCGTCGGCGGGCTGCACCACGTCGAGGTGTGGGTTCCCGATCTCGCGGCCGCCACGCGTAGCTGGGGCTGGCTCCTGGGCGAGCTGGGCTGGTCGCTGCACCAGGACTGGCCGGCCGGCCGCTCGTGGCGCCTCGGCCCCACCTACATCGTGCTGGAGCAGTCGTCAGCGCTCTCCGGGCCCCGGCACGATCGGCTGGCTCCGGGGCTGAACCACCTGGCCTTCCACGCCGGCCCGCCGGCCGCCGTGGACCGGCTCGTGACGACAGCCCCGGCGTACGGCTGGACGCTGCTCTTCCCGGACCGCCATCCGCACGCCGGCGGCCCCGACACCTACGCCGCCTACCTCACCGACAACCACGGCTACGAGGCAGAACTAGTCGCCACCAGTAACGGCAGTTGATAGATAGCGCGCCCGAACGACGCACAGTGCCCCGGCAGGGTATCCGGGGAGCCCGCCCGGCGGAGGGATCAAGCCTGACCGCCCGCAGCCGGGCGGGCTCCCCGGAAACCCCCAACGGTGAGAGGGAACTAGGCAGCGGGCCAATCTTGGGAGGCCATACGCGGCGAGACCGCCCCCGGAGGGGCGGCCTCGAGCCAGGAGAGGAAACCGGTCACTGTAGACCGCGCCATGGCGATCTCCACCGGTGCATGGTGACTGGTACAGCGGAGGATCACCCAGTCGGCCGGCATGGAGAGACGTTCCTGACCCTCCGGCAACCGGCGGCGCTCCACCGCGAGCCCCTTGCGGGAGAGCACCCGCTTGGGCCGCAGGGCGAAGCTGAACATCCGGTACCAGCGCAGCTCGTCACCGGCGAACCGGCCGAAGCCGGGCGACCATCCGCGGCCGTCGAGCATGGTGGAGACCCGGACGCTGAGCCGGATGATGCCACCGCTGCGGGTGACCAGGGCCCGCCGGACGAAGAGGATGAGGAGCGCACCGAGGATGACGGCGACGCCGATCCCGATTCCCTCGACGATCTCCATCCCCGGTACGGCTCAGTGGCTCTGCGCGGAGACCGGGGTCGCGCTCTCGGCCAGGACGATGACACCGTCGGCGCTCACCGAGAGGAAGCCGCCGGCCACGTCGTAGGAGACCTGCTCACCGCCAGCCAGCTTGATGCGCACCTGGCCGGGCTCGGCGAGCTGGCCGAGCAGCGGCGCGTGCCCCGGCAGGACACCGAGCTCACCCTCGGTCGTCCGGGCGACGACCATCTCGGCGTCACCGGACCAGACCTTCTCCTCGACGGCGACGAGCTCGACGTGAAGCTGCTGTGCCACGCTGTCTCCTTGCTGCGGCGGCGGATTGCCGAAAGTCTAGTCCTGACGCTGACCCGCCCCCAAGGCGGGTGGGGAGAGCTGCGCCACGGCTACTTGGTCTTGTTCTGGAATTCCGGGTGCTCCAGCAGGAACGGGTCCAGTTGTTCATTGTGCAGGGCGGTGAAGAAGTCCGACACGCCGGGCTTGAACTGCTCACCCTTGTACTTCTTACCGTCGAAGACCCCGCCACCCGGGAGCTTGATCATCTGAATGGTGTTCGGGCGGATGCTCTTCAGGGCGAGCCCGAAGTCGATCACGCTGTTGCCACGGCCGTTGAAGATCAGCGACTGGCCCGCGGCGCGGAGCACCTTGTCCAGCTTGATCGGGTTGGACACCACGTCGGCGCTGAACGCCTGACCGACCATGGCCTTGACGAACTGCTGCTGGTGACGCTGCCGGCCGTAGTCAGAGTCCGGGACACCGTTCTTCGGGTAGCGCTGCCGGACGTAGTCCAGCGCCTGCCACCCGCTGAGGTGCTGGTTGCCCTTCTCGTAGACCGCCTGCGGGCCGACGTAGCCCTCGCCGCGCGTGTTGCCCGGCCGCGGCTTGCCGTCCGGCTGCTTGTGCTCGGAGCGCACTTCCCGCTCGACGTACATGTCGACGCCGCCCATCGCGTCGACGATCTTCTGGAAGCCGGTGAAGTTGATGATCGCGCCCGCGTCGAACCGCTTGATGCCGGTCACGTTCTGCACAGTGGTGGCCAGCAGCTCGAAGCCCCGCGCCGCGTCGGGGTTCCCTCCCGGCACCCGGCTGCCGAACGACATGGCGGCGTTGATCTTCGTGGTCTCGCCGGCGAACTCGGCCTTCTTGAACGAGGGGATGTGCACGTAGAGGTCCCGCGGCAGCGAGAACAGATAGGCCCGGTCCATCGACGCGGGCACGTGCAACACCATGATCGAGTCGGCCAGTGGCGCCGCTGTCGGCGTACGCGGGTCGATGCCGACCAGCAGGATGTTGAGCGGGCCCTTGATGTCGGTCTTCTTCGCCTGGGCACCGGCCGCCTGGTCGCCGAAGAGGTCGGCCTTGCCGACCGCGCCCTCGTAGCGGGCCATCAGCACCTCGGTGCCGACCAGCACCGCCCCGCTGAGCATGGTCAGCACGGTGCCGAACACCGTGCAGACCCTGGCCCAGCGCGGCACGCCCCGCCAGATGGACGGCTTACGGCCACTCTTGACGGCCTTACCCACGAGCATCTCCGTTCGTTACGCCCACGAAGAGGAGACGGGCGCACGTAGCCGAAAGGTTGCAAAGATCAACGCTCGTTCACGTGAGCGCCGACCGACCGTATCTCGGGTGGTACGGAACCGACGACCACGAGTAACGGACCGCGGCGATGATAAGGCGTGAAAATGAACAAAAGACTGCCCCGGCATGGCCGGGGCAGTCTTTTTGTTACAGATCTGATCGGGCTGTCAGCCCTTCATCAGCTCCTCAGCCTTGCGCTCCAGGTCCTCGAGACCGCCGCACATGAAGAACGCCTGCTCGGGGAAGTGGTCGTACTCGCCCTCGCTGATCTTGCGGAACGCCTCGATGGTCTCCTTGATCGGGACCGTCGAGCCCGCCACGCCGGTGAACTGCTCCGCAGCGTAGGTGTTCTGCGACAGGAAGCGCTCGATCCGCCGGGCCCGGGCCACGGTGATCTTGTCTTCCTCGGAGAGCTCCTCGATGCCGAGGATGGCGATGATGTCCTGCAGGTCCTTGTAGCGCTGCAGGATCCGCTTCACCTCGGTGGCGACCTGGAAATGCTCGGCGCCGACGAACTCCGGGGCGAGGATCCGGGACGAGGACGCCAGCGGGTCCACGGCCGGGTAGATGCCCTTGTCGGAGATCGACCGCTCCAGGTTGGTGGTCGCGTCCAGGTGGGCGAACGTGGTGGCCGGGGCGGGGTCGGTGTAGTCGTCCGCCGGCACGTAGATCGCCTGCATGGAGGTGATGGCCTGGCCCCGGACGGAGGTGATCCGCTCCTGGAGCTCGCCCATCTCGTCGGCCAGGGTCGGCTGGTAGCCCACCGCGCTCGGCATACGGCCGAGCAGGGTGGAGACCTCCGAGCCGGCCTGGGTGAAGCGGAAGATGTTGTCGATGAAGAGCAGCACCTCCTGCTTCTTGACGTCGCGGAAGTACTCGGCCATGGTCAGCGCGGAGAGCGCCACCCGCAGCCGGGTGCCCGGCGGCTCGTCCATCTGGCCGTAGACCAGCGCGGTCTTCTCGATGACACCGGACTCGGTCATCTCGGCGATGAGGTCGTTGCCCTCACGGGTGCGCTCACCCACGCCGGCGAAGACCGAGGTACCACCGAAGTTGCGGGCCACACGGGTGATCATCTCCTGGATGAGCACCGTCTTGCCCACACCCGCGCCGCCGAACAGGCCGATCTTGCCGCCCTTGACGTACGGGGCGAGCAGGTCGATGACCTTGATGCCGGTCTCCAGCATCTCGGTCTTCGGCTCCAGGTCCGCGAAGGCCGGGGCCTTGCGGTGGATACCCCAGTGGTCGTCCGGGGTCAGGGTCTCGCCCTCGGTGAGGTTGAGCACCTCGCCGATCGCGTTGAACACGTGGCCCTTGACCGCGTCGCCCACCGGCACGGTGATCGGCTTGCCGCGGTCACGCACCTCCGCGCCGCGGACCAGGCCGTCCGTCGGCTGCATCGAGATGGCACGGACCAGGTTGTCACCCAGGTGCTGGGCGACCTCCAGGGTCAGCGTCTTCTCACCGCCGGACAGGTTCACGTCAACGTTCAGGGCGTTGAACAGGGCCGGCATGGCGTCGCGCGGGAACTCGGCGTCGACGACCGGGCCGATGACCCGGACCACGCGACCCGTGGCCGTCTTGGTCTCTACTGGTGCAGTCATCACACTTCACTTCCCGACGCGGCCAGCGCGTTGGCGCCGCCGACGATCTCGCTGATCTCCTGGGTGATCCCGGCCTGGCGAGCCGAGTTCATCTCACGCGTGTACTTCTCGATCATCTCTTCGGCGTTGTCGGTGGCGCTCTTCATCGCCCGCCGCCGTGCCGCCGACTCACTCGCCGCCGACTCGATCAACGCCGCGTAGATCCGCGTGTTGATGTACCTCGGCAGGAGCGCGTCGAGCAGCGCCTCCGCCTCCGGCTCGAACTCGTACGCCGGCAGCAGCCCCTCGGAGCGCGGCCGGTCCTCCACCTGCATCGGACCGATGATCTTGGCGACCGGAGTCTGCGTCATCAGCGAGTGGAACTCGGTGTAGACGATGTGCAGCTCGTCGACGCCGAGCACCCCGTCCGCACCGGCACCGCCGTCGACGTCGTCCGCACCGGCCGTGAACGCCTTGATCAGCGTCTCACCCACCGTGCGAGCGTCCTCGAACGACGGCTGCTCGCTGAACCCCGTCCAGTTCGCCTCGATCGGCCGGTTGCGGAACCGGTAGAACCCGACGCCCTTACGCCCGATGACGTAGAGCACCGGCTCCTTGCCGTCCGCCCGGAGCCGCGCGATGAGCGACTCCGCCGTCTTGATCGCGCTGGCGCTGTAGCCGCCGGCCAGGCCACGGTCGCTGGTGACCAGCAGGACGCCCGCCCGCCGCACCCGCTCGCGCGGGGTGAGCAGCGGGTGGTCGATCCGCGCGTTGGACGCCAGCGCCGTGAGCACGCCGGTGATGGCCTGGGCGTACGGCAGGGACGCCTGCACCCGGGCCTGGGCCTTGGCGATCCGGCTCGTCGCCACGAGCTCCATCGCCTTGGTGATCTTCTTCATCGACTTCGCCGAGCGGATCCGTTGACGAAGAACGCGTACCTGGGCCGCCATGGGATCAGCTCTCGGCCGGGCGGTCGGTCGCGCTGTCGCGGAAGCGGGTCACCGTCTCGCGGTTCTCGTCGCCCTCCAGCGGCGCGGCCGGCGCGTCGTTGACCCGACGCTCGTCGGCCTTGCCAAGGAAGACCTGCTTGAACTCGCTGATCGCGTTGTCCAGGGAGCCGATGATCTCGTCGCTCCACTGGTTGTCGGCGATCCCGGCCAGCACACCCGCGTGCTTGTGCCGCAGGTACTGCAGGAACTCGGACTCGAAGCGCCGGATCTCACCCACCGGGATGTCGTCCAGCTTGCCCTCTGTGCCGGCCCAGACCGTGACGACCTCTTCCTGCACCGGGTACGGCGAGTAGTTCGGCTGCTTGAGCAGCTCGACCAGCCGGACACCGCGGTCCAGCTGGGCCCGGGAGGCCTTGTCCAGGTCGGAGGCGAAGGCGGCGAACGCCTCCAGCTCGCGGTACTGGGCCAGGTTGAGGCGCAGCGAACCGGCAACCTTACGCATCGGCTTCACCTGCGCGGCGCCACCGACCCGGGAGACCGAGGTCCCGACGTTGATCGCCGGACGGACGCCCTGGTTGAACAGGTCGGTCTCCAGGAAGATCTGGCCGTCGGTGATCGAGATGACGTTGGTCGGGATGAAGGCCGAGATGTCGTTGGCCTTCGTCTCGATGATCGGCAGACCGGTCATCGAGCCGCCACCCAGCTCGTCGGAGAGCTTCGCGCAGCGCTCCAGCAGGCGGGAGTGCAGGTAGAAGACGTCACCCGGGTACGCCTCGCGGCCCGGCGGGCGGCGCAGCAGCAGCGACACGGCCCGGTACGCCTCGGCCTGCTTGCTCAGGTCGTCGAAGACGATCAGGACGTGCTTGCCGCCGTACATCCAGTGCTGCCCGATGGACGAGCCGGTGTACGGGGCGATGTACTTGAAGCCGGCCGGGTCGGACGCCGGGGAGGCGACGATGGTGGTGTACTCCATCGCGCCCGCCTCCTCCAGCTGGCCCTTGATGGAGGCGATCGTGGAGGCCTTCTGGCCGATGGCGACGTAGATGCAGCGGACCTGCTTCTTCGGGTCGCCGGTGCGCCAGTTGTCCCGCTGGTTGAGGATGGCGTCCAGGGCGACCGTGGTCTTGCCGGTCTTCCGGTCACCGATGATCAGCTGCCGCTGGCCCCGGCCGATCGGCGTCATCGCGTCGATCGCCTTGATGCCGGTCTGCAGCGGCTCGAACACCGACTGCCGGGACATCACGTTCGGAGCCTGCAGCTCCAGCTCGCGGTAGCCCTCGTCGGCGATGTCGCCGAGGCCGTCGATCGGCTGGCCGAGCGCGTTGACCACGCGGCCGAGGAAGGCGTCGCCGACCGGCACGGAGAGCACCCGGTCGGTGCGCTTGACGCGCTGCCCCTCCGCGAGCTTGGCGGCGTCACCGAGAACGACGACACCGATTTCCCGGACGTCGAGGTTCAGCGCCACGCCGAGCGTGCCGTCCTCGAACTCCAGCAGCTCGTTGGTCTTGGTCGAGGGCAGGCCCTCGACGTGGGCGATGCCGTCACCGGTGTCGGCGACGGTGCCGACCTCCTCGCGGGAGACGTCGGTCGAGTAGGAGGAGACGTAGCGCTCAAGGGCGCCGCGGATCTCCTCCGTCGAGATGGTCAGCTCGGCCATCCTCTGCTTCCTTAAAATTCAGGGGCCCGGGATACCTAGTACCGACCGGTCCGAATGGCGTCTGTCATTCCGGGCGCTGCGCGGCGAAGCCGCCGCAACGCTGGGCGGCGGAGCCGCTCAGCGCTTCGCGAGCGCGTTGCGGGTCTCGTTGAGGCGGCGCAGGATCGTGCCGTCGTACAGGTCGGAGCCGACCCGCACGCTCACGCCACCCAGGACGTCGGGGTCGACCGTCTGCTTGATGGAGACCTCTCGACCGTATATCGCGGTGAGGCTCGCACCCAGCCGCCGCTCGTCCTCGTCACTCAACGGGGCCGCGACGGTCACGTACGCCACCTGCCGGTCGCGTCGCTCGGCGGCGAGCTCCACCAGCCGGGTGAGCGCCCCGATGAAGGAGCGTCCACCGAACCCACTCAACGCCACCTCGACGAGGCGGACGGTGACCGGGCGCGCCTTGTCGGCGAGCAGATCACGGGCCAGGGCGACCCGCTTCTCGATTGGAGCGACCGGGTCGGCCAGCGCGTTGCTCAGCGCCGACTGACCCGTGACGACCTGGCCGAAGCGGAACAGCTCGTCCTCGACCTCGCCCAGGTCGCCGGCCTTGTCGGCGCTGGCCAGCAGCGCCTCCACGCCCAGCCGCTCGGTGCCGTCGAGCAACTCCGACGGTGCCGACCAGCGGCCGGAGACCAGCGACACGAGCAGGTCGAGCGCGTCTGCGCCGATCCGACCACCCAGCATGTTGCCGAGCAGAGCGCCCCGGTCCTCGCCGGAGCGGGCCGGCTCGGACAGCGCCCGGCGCAGCCGCGGCTCACGCCGCAGCAGGGCGGCGACGGAGAGGACGGCGTCAGCGGTGGAGGCCACCGCCGACGGCTCCGCGCCGCGGACGTACGCGTCGAGGCGCTCGGCCGCGACCTTGTACGACTCCCGGCTGGCGGCCTGCATCAGCGGGCCCCCGTGCTCTCGAGACCGCTCAGGAACCGGTCGACGGTGCCCTTGCGCCGCGCCTCGTCGGCCAGCGACTCACCGACGATCTTGCTGGCCAGGTCCACCGCGATCGTGCCGACCTCGGTGCGCAGCTCGCGCACGATGGTGGCCCGCTCGGCGGCGAGCTGGTCCTTGCCGGCCGCGATGATCCGGTCGGACTCTTCCCGCGCCTTGGCGAGGACGTCCTGCCGGATCCCCTCGGCGTCGGCCCGGGCGTCGTCGCGGATCTTCGCGGCGTCGGTGCGGGCCTCGGCGAGCTGGGCACGGTACTGCTCGAGCAGCTGGTTCGCCTCGGCCTGGGCGGCCTCGGCGCGCTTGATGCCGCCCTCGATCGCGTCGACCCGAGCCTGGAACGTCTGCTCCATGCGGGGGAAGACGAACTTCATCAGCACGAAGCAGAGCACGGCGAAGGCGACCGTGCCGACCACGATCTCCTGCCAAATCGGGATGATCGGGTTGTGGGTCGACTCACCACCCTCAGCGGCGAGGAAATACATGGTTACCTCCCGGTCTAAGGGCGGGATCAGTTGCCGGCCCAGATGAAGCCGAAGGCGATGCCGAACAGCGCCAGCGCCTCGATGACGGCGAAGCCGATCCAGACGTACGGCAGGGTCATGCGGGACGACTCGGGCTGCCGGGCGGTCGACTGGATGTAGGCGGCGAACACCAGGCCAACGCCGATGCCCGGGCCGATGGCCGCGAGGCCGTAGCCGATGGCGGCGGTGCTGCCCTCTACCGCGGCGATAACGTCCATTAGTGGTTCCTCCTGGTTATCACGCGTGACTCTCACGCGGGACGACAACGGTTGGTGCGTGGATCAGTGCGCTTCGGCGAGCGCGCCCTGGATGTAGCTGGCGCTCAGCACGGTGAAGACGTAGGCCTGCAGGACGATGACCAGCGCCTCGAGAAGGGTCAGCGCCACGGTCATCACCCAGGACACCACCGAGATCGGTGCCAGCCAGGCGTTGGCATTGAGCATCGCGAAGCCGCCGAGCGTGAAGACCAGCAGGAGCATGTGGCCGGCGAACATGTTCGCGAAGAGACGGACGGCCAACGAGAACGGCCGGATGATGAAGGTCGAGAACGCCTCGATCGGGATCAGCAGCGGCAGGATGTACCACGGTGCCGGCGGGATCAGGGCGTGCTTGAAGTATTTGACGAAGCCGTGGTGCCGGATGCCGATGTAGTTGAACAGCACGTAGCTGAGCACCGCGAGGATCGCCGGGAAGGCGATGTGCGAGTTCGGCGAGATCTGGAAGAACGGGATGATCGCGAACGCGTTCGCCAGCAGCACGAAGCAGAACAGCGTGGTGAAGTACGGCGCGAACCGCACGCCCTGGTGCCCGATCATGTCGACCGCAATGTTGTTCCGGACGAAGCCGTAGATCGACTCGGCGAACCACTGCTTCTTGGTCGGCACCAGCTGCGGCTTCCGGTAGGTCGCCAGGAAGAAGATGATCAGTACGCCGACCGCGATCCAGATCATCGCCGTGAACTTGGTGAACCAAGGAGCGTTTTCCACACCCCAGGGCACGATGGCGGGCAGGTAGAAGTCGTCCACACTGGGTGGGAATGCCGCCTGGCCTGCTGCCAGAACGTTCGCCTGTCCGAGCACCGTGTCCCTTCCTAAGTAGGCGTGCCGAGCCGGCGGACGACGAGGATGATCCCCCCGGTCACGCCGAGCACGACGCCGATCCCGGTGGCGACGCCACCGGTGTCGAGCCACTGGTCGACCAGCCAGCCGATGAAACCCCACACGAGCATGCCTCCGATGAGGTAGCTGAGCGCGGTCCAACCCTGACCGGCGCCGGACGGATAGTCGTCCGGTTCACCGGCGGGACGGGGGGTTTGGTCACCAGCCATGACGGGGCGAACGATATCAGCCGGGAAGACGAGGCTGTGCCTCACCCCCCGCACAACCGTCGTTGTGTGGGCATCTCGGGGGCCGCGTCGTCTGTGGGCACGCTACTCCCCTTCCGCCCGTCGGAAAATGACCGGAGGCCGACACATTGTGGCGCGTCCGCTGGGTGGGACGACCGGCCGACGGCCAGGTCAGCCCCGCGGCCGGCGGGCGTGCACCGTGGTCAGCCACCAGAGGTGCACCGCTGTCCACACTGCCACCCCGGCGACGATGCCGAAGCAGAGCGGGATCAACCCGGGCCAATCGGCCGACGCCACGGCCACCAGCACCACACCCAGCAGGGTGAACTTCAGCGCGTACAGGCCCAGCCCGAGGGGCAGCACCAGCTGCGGGTTGATCTCGTCGGCCCAGGCCAGCACCACGGTGGTGAGGGTGTAGCTGAGCACCGTGACACCGACCCCGGCCGCCGCGCCGAGCGCGGCCGTCATGCCGCCGGTCGCGCCAGCGACCACCGCGGCGACCGCGGCCAGCGCCACCGACGCGGCCAGGAGCACCGGCAGGTGCCGCAGCCGCCAGCGCCGGTTGGTGTCGGCCGCGACAACCTCGGGCTCAGCCACGGGGGTACGCCGGAAACGCGGCGACCAGCTCGGCCACTTCGGCACCGACCCGGGACAGCTCGTCTGTGCCGCCCGGTGCCCCGGGATCGGCGCGTACCGCCCGCGCGATCAGGGCGGCCACCTGGCGCAGCTCCCCCTCCCGCATACCCTGGGTGGTGACGCTGGGCGTGCCCACCCGGATGCCGGAGGCCACCATCGGCGGCTGCGGGTCGTACGGGATCGCGTTCTTGTTCAGGGTGATCGACGCGGCGTCGCAGCGCGCCTCGGCCTCGGTGCCGGTCACGCCCAGCTCCCGCAGGTCGATCAGGGCGAGGTGGGTGTCGGTGCCCCCGGACACCGGGCGCATGCCCTCGGCGGCCAGCCCGGCGGCGAGCGCCTGTGCGTTGCTGATCACCTGACCGGCGTACGTCTGGAATTCGGGCTGGGCGGCCTCGCGCAGCGCGACCGCCTTGGCCGCGACCGCGTGCATCAGCGGGCCGCCCTGGGTGAACGGGAAGACCGCCTTGTCGATCCGCTGCGCCAGCGACTCGCGGCAGAGGATCATGCCGCCGCGCGGGCCGCGCAGCACCTTGTGGGTGGTGGCGCAGACGACATCGGCGTACGGCACCGGGGACGGGATCGCCCGGCCGGCGACCAGGCCGATGAAGTGCGCCGCGTCCACCATCAGGTACGCGCCGACCTCGTCGGCGATCTCCCGGAACCGGACGAAGTCGATCAGCCGGGGGTACGCGGTGGCGCCGCAGATGATCATCTTGGGCCGGTGCGCCCGGGCCAGGTCCCGCACCTCGTCGTAGTCGATCAGCTCGGTGTCCGGACGGACGGTGTACCCCACCGTGGCGAACCACTTCCCGGAGAAGTTCACCCGGCTGCCGTGGGTCAGGTGCCCGCCGTGCGGCAGGTCCATCGCCAGCACCGTGTCCCCCGGCTGCACCAGCGCGGCGTACGCGGCCAGGTTGGCGCTCGCCCCGGAGTGCGGCTGGAGGTTGGCGTGCTCGGCCCCGAAGAGCTCCTTCGCCCGGGCGATGCCGATCTCCTCGGCCCGGTCCACCTCGGCGCAGCCGCCGTAGTAGCGCCGGCCCGGGTAGCCCTCGGCGTACTTGTTGGTCAGCGTCGAACCGAGCGCGGCCAGCACCGCCGGCGAGGTCAGGTTCTCGCTGGCGATGAGCTGCAGGCCGCCCCGCAACCGGTCCAGCTCGCCGAGGACCACCCCGGCGATCTCCGGATCGGTTGCCCTGAGCTGCGCGAAATCCGGCCCCCAGAAGGTGCTCGTCTCGGTCTCCACAGCGAACGAGTCTAGGGGGCCGCACACTGGAAGCCGTGCGATGCCTCGTCACCGGAGCCACCGGATACATCGGCGGGCGGCTGGTGCCCCTGCTGCTCAACGAAGGGCACACCGTGCGCTGCCTGGCCCGCAAGGCCGTGCGGCTGCGCGACGTGCCCTGGGCCTCGGCGGCCGAGATCGTCGAGGGAGACCTGAGCAGGCCGGAGACACTGCCCGCCGCGTTCGCCGACGTGGACGTCGCCTACTTCCTGGTGCACTCGCTGGGCCGAGCCGACTTCGAGGCGGCCGACCGGACGGCGGCGACGAACTTCGCGGAGGCGGCCCGCGCTGCCGGCGTACGCCGGATCGTCTACCTGGGCGGCCCGGAGCCGGCGCCCGACGAGGAGGTCCCCTCGCCGCACCTGCGGTCCCGGGCCGAGGTGGGCCGGATCCTGCTGGCCAGCGGCGTGCCCACGGCGGTGCTCCGCGCCGCGGTGATCATCGGCTCCGGCTCGGCGTCGTTCGAGATGCTGCGCTACCTGACCGAGCGGCTGCCCGCCATGGTCACCCCGCGCTGGGTGAGCAACCGGATCCAGCCGATCGCGGTCCGCGACGTGCTGCGCTACCTGGCCGGCTGCACCACGCTGCCGCCGGAGGTCAACCGCGGCTTCGACATCGGCGGGCCGGACGTGCTCAGCTTCCGCGACATGATGCAGCGCTACGCCCGGGTGGCCGGCCTGCGCCGGCGGGTCATCGTGCCGGTCCGCCCGCTGACCCCGTCGCTCTCGTCGCACTGGGTCGGCCTGGTCACCCCGGTGCCGAACGCCATCGCCCGCCCGCTGGTGGAGAGCCTGGTCCACGAGGCGATCGCGCACGAACACGACATCGCCCGATACGTCCCCGACCCCCCGGGCGGGTTGACCGGCTTCGACCAGGCGGTGGCGCTGGCGCTGGCCAGGGTGCGCGACGCCCAGGTGGAGACCCGCTGGTCGACCGCGAGCGGGCCGGACGCCCCGGCCGAGCCACTGCCCTCCGACCCGGACTGGTCCGGCGGCACCGCCTACACCGACCTCCGGGAACGGACGGTGGATGCGCCGCCGGCGGAGCTCTGGCGGGTCATCGAAGGTGTCGGCGGCGAGCACGGCTGGTACTCGTTCCCGCTCGCCTGGTCGATCCGCGGCTGGCTGGACCGACTGATCGGTGGCGTCGGGCTGCGCCGGGGCCGGCGCGACCCGCACCGCCTTCAGGTCGGTGAGGCCCTGGACTTCTGGCGGGTGGAGGAGATCGTCCCGGGCGAACTGCTGCGGCTGCGCGCCGAGATGCGGCTGCCCGGCCGGGCCTGGCTGGAGATGCGGGTGCTGCCCGCCGACAACGGCCGCAGCCGCTACCAGCAACGCGCGGTCTTCCTGCCGCGCGGGCTGGCCGGGCACGCCTACTGGGGGTCGGTGGCCCCGTTCCACGCGATGGTCTTCGGCGGGATGGCCCGCAACATCGCCCGCGGCGCCGAGCAGGCCCCCGACCGTCCCGCCCCGCACACCGGCTGACCCCGCCGACCGGAACCGCGCGACTCAGTTGCCCGTACGGGCGCCGGTGACCTGGAAGGCCACCCGCTCACTCGGCGGGACGAAATCCCGCACCGGCTGGTCGCGCAGGGCGAAGGTGAGCACCTTGCCGACCGCGTCCACCATCCGGGCCTGCACCGCCTCACCCACCGCGTCGCGGGGGTCGTCCGGGTTCGCCGCCATCGAGGCCACCGCGAGCTGCGGCGTGAACGCCACCACCGTCTCCGTCTCGTACCGCTCCGAGCTGCCGGTCTTGCCGGCGACCGGGCGGCCGAGGCCGGACCGCAGCCCGGGTGCCGTGGCGCCGTCGCAACGCCCGTACATCGACTGGTCGCCGACCGGGCAGCGGGCCGCGTCGGCGGCCGCCCGGGCCACATCGGGGTCGAGCACCTGCCGGCAGTCCGGTTTCGCGGCGTCGACCGGGTGGCCGGCCGAGTCGCTGATCGAGACCACCGGCAGCGGGGCGCACCAGGTCCCCTCGGCCGCCACCGTGGCGTACGCCGTGGCCAGGTCGAGCGGGGTCGTCGCGGCCACGCCCAGGGTGAACGGGCCCCAGTTCTTCGCCCCGTACCGGGCCAGCCGGGCGTCCGAGTCGGCGCGCAGCACGATGCCGAGCCGCTCGGCCATCTCCACCACCCGGTCGGCGCCGACCCGCTCGGTGAGCCAGGCGAAGTACGTGTTCACCGAACGCCCGAACGCGGTCCACATGGTGCGCGGGCCGTCCATCGACGAGGGGGTGGCGTTCACCGGACACCAGCGGCCGTCACAGCTCGCCTCCCCGGTCACCGGGAACTTCGTGACCAGCCGGGTCGGGGCGGTGAACTCGGTCGACAGCGGCAGCCCGGACTCCAGCGCGGCCAGCATGGTGAAGAGCTTGAACGTCGACCCGCCCTGGTACCCCTCGATCGCCCCGCCGCCGGCCACCAGCTGATTCACCGTGTTCGGGTGGTTCTTCTGCCCGGCCGGGTTGTCCGCCACGCTGTAGCTGCGGTTCACCGCCATCGCCAGCACCCGACCGGTGCCGGGTTGCACCACCGCGGTCGGCACCGCCCGGGCCTCGGTCGGCTGGTAGATCCGCAGCACCTGCTCGGTGGTGGCCCGCTGCACCGCCGGGTCGAGCGAGGAGACGATAGAGAACCCACCCCGGCGCAGTGTGCGCTGCCGCTCGTCGGCGGTCGACCCGAACGCCGACTGGTCGCTCCACCAGCGGGTGAACCAGTCGCAGAAGAATCCCCAGTCGTTGTGCCCGTCCGGCACGGCCGCGCAGTCGTTCGGGGTCTCGCTGGGCCGCAGGTCCAGCGGCTCGTCCCGCGCCGCCGCCGCCGCGTCCGCCGACACGTGGCTCGACTCCACCAACTGGTTCAGCACGTACGCCCGCCGGCGCAGGGCGCTGTCGGCGTCGCCGTTGATCGGGTCGTCGCTGTCCGGTGACTGGACCAGCCCGGCCAGCAGCGCGGCCTGCGCCACTGTCAGCTCGGCCGGGGACCGGGAGAAGTAGCGCTTGCTGGCCGCCGCGATGCCGTACGCCCCGGCGCCGAAATAGGCGATGTTGAGGTAGCGGGTGAGGATCTCGTCCTTGCTCAGCTCCCGCTCCAGCGCCAGCGCGTACCGCATTTCCTGGATCTTGCGGGCGGTGGTGACCTCGGTGGCCGCCCTGCGCTGGCTCTCGGTCAGCCGGGGATCGCTGCTGAGGACGTTGCGGACGTACTGCATGGTCAGCGTGGAGGCGCCCTGTCGGGTCTGACCGTCGCGCTTGTTCACGGTGAACGCGCGCACCACACCGCGCAGGTCCACCCCGCTGTGCTGGAAGAACCGGACGTCCTCGGCGGCCACGATGGCCTGGCGCATCACCGGCGCGACCTCCTGCAGCGGCACGTCCACCCGGTCCTCCTGGTAGAAGGAGGTGATCAGGGTGGTGCCGTCGTTGGCGTACAGGTTGGAGCGCTGGGCGGTGGGTGGCGTGCGCAGCGTGTTCGGCAGCTCCGAGTAGGGCGTGGACAGTGCGCTGAAGCCGATCCCGAAGACCAGGGCCACCGGCAGGGCGGCCGCTGCCAGCACCAGGCCGGCCAGCACACCGGCGATCACCACGGTCAGCAGTTTGTCGAGATGGGCCCGGATCATCAGCTCTCCCCGCAGGAGCCGGTCACGCTAGGACCCGTTCAGAATGACCCGGAACGCCCCTTTCGCCCCGGGTTTTCCCCAAACCCGGAGGAAACTCGCACGCCGCTCAGGGAAGCAGCGCGGCGGCCAGCGGGTGGACCGTCTCCTCGATCTCGTCGGCCACCCGGCTGAAGCACTGGTCGCCGCGACCCCACGGGTCGTCGAGATCGTCGCTCGGCAGCAGCGAGGCGCCCAACCGGGCGTCGTGAGCCGCCGCCACCAGAGCCACGCCCCGGGCGTACACCGCCTCCGGGGTCGCCTCGGCCGACGGCAGCGCGGCGGCGTCCACCGCGGCCAGCAGGCGGCCGAACTCACCCAGCACGAAGGTGCGGGCCGCCGCGTCCGGACGAAGCGCCACCACGTACTCCTGCTGATCCGCGGTCGCGGTCAGGACCAGGTCGGCGGCGTCGATGTGCTCCGAGCGCAGCTTGCGCGCCGCGAAACCCTCGACGTCCCCGCCCCGGCCGACGACCTGCCGGGCCGCCGGCGGGTTCATCTCCTCGCCGGCGTGCCAACCGCCCGTGCCGGCGCTGTGGCTGTGCAGCAGCTCCTCGGCCCGGGCCGGATCCTGCTCGCGCCGCGCCAACCGCTCCCGCACCGCCAGGGCCACCAGCCGCTCGGCCATCGGCGAGCGGCAGATGTTGCCCATGCAGACGTGCAGCACGGTGAACGGGGGCACTCAGACCCCCCGGCCGTCGACGAGATCCGGCACCACGTCGCGCAGCTTCTCCAGCGGGATCGCGCCGGCCCGCAGCAGCTGCGGCACCTCACCGGTCAGGTCCACGATCGTGCTGGGCACCGGGTCCGGGCAGGGCCCGGCCTCCAGGTACGCCCGCACGGAGTAGCTGAGCTGGTCGCGCGCCTCCTCCGCGGTGACCGCGGCCGGCTGGCCGGTCTTGTTCGCCGAGGAGACCGCCATCGGGCCGGTCTCGCGCAGCACCTCCAGCGCCACCGGGTGCAGCGGCATCCGCACCGCCACCGTGCCCGACTTGTCGCCGAGATCCCACTGCAGGCTCGGTGAGTGCTCGACAACGATCGTCAACGCACCCGGCCAGAACGCCTCCACCAGGTCCCGCGCGGCGCTGGGCAGCGAGAAGACCAACCCGTCCAGGGTCTGCCGCGAGCCGATCAGCACCGGTGGCGGCATCTGCCGCCCCCGGCCCTTCGCATCCAGCAGCGCCTTGACCGCGTACGGGGTGAACGCGTCCGCGCCGATGCCGTAGACGGTGTCCGTCGGCAGGACGACCAGCTCGCCGTTCTTGACCGCCTCGATGGCCGCAGCGATGCCGCGGTCCCGATCGGCGGGCGACCGGCAGTCGTAGAGCATCACGAGGAGTCAGTCTGCCACGCCGTCCCGCCCGGGGCGTGCCGGCCGTCCGCCCGTCGGGATGCGGTGGCGTAGCGAGGACGGCCGGTGAGGTCCGGATGCTCCGTGATCGCGGTAAACCGGCCGTCCGCGGCGAGCAGCTCGGGCACCGCCGAACCGTGCGTGTCGTCGTGCTCGACCCCGATCACGCCGCCCGCGCGCAGCAGCGCCGCCGCCCGGATGATCACCGGCCGGATCACCGCCAGACCGTCCACGCCGCCGAAGACCGCCTCCGCCGGGTCGTGCCCGGCCACCTCCGGCGGCACCACCACCTCGACCGGCACGTACGGGGGGTTGCAGAGCAGCACGTCCACCCGGCCGACCAGGTCGGCCAGCAGGTCCGGCGCGGTGACATCGGCCTCGACCACCTCGATCGGGCGGTCCCCCGCCTCGGCGCGCTCCGCCGCGTTGCGGCGCAGCCAGGCCAGCGCCGCCGGGGACCGCTCCACCGCCACCACCCGCGCCCCCGGCAGCTCCTGAGCGACCGCCAGCGCGATCGCACCGGAACCGCTGCACAGGTCCACCACCAGCGGGTCGGGCCGGCGCTGGCCCTGTTCGAGGCCCCAGCCGGCCAGCAGCTCGGTCTCCGGCCGGGGCACGAAGACGCCCGGGCCGACCGCCAGCTCCAGGTGCCGGAACCCGGCGCGACCGGTCAGGTGCTGCAACGGCTCCCGGGCGGCGCGGCGGCGCACCAACTCGTCGAGCCGGGCCCGATGCTCGTCGGTCAGGTCGTCGGCGAGCGCCAGCCGACCCCGGGGCACCCCCAGCACGTACGCCGCCAGCAGCTCGGCCTCCACCCGTGCCGGGCCCACCCCGGCGGCGGCGAGCAACCGGGCCGCCCGGGCCACCGCGGCGGACGGACGGAGCCGGCCTGTCCCTTCGGGGGGGTGTTGCGGCAGAGTAGTCACGCGATAATCATGAAGCGTCGCAGGCGACGCCACGAACGGGTGCGTCGAGGCGCACACGACGGGAGGTCGCGAGTGGGCTGGCTCGACCGGGTCGATGACCAGGTTGACGCCCTCAAGCACGCCCGGGCGTTGCAGGAGGCCAGTCGTTCCGCAGAGTCGTACGCGCTGCTGGAGCGGGTGATCCGCAGCACGACGGACCCGGCGGCGCGAGCGGACGCCATGGTGCAGCGACTCTCCGCGCTGATCAATCTCGGACGCACGGCGGAGTTCACCCGGGCCATCGAGGAGGCCTCGGCGGCGGTCCGCGACCTCGCCGAGCCCTATCTGCACGGGCACCTCAACGCGCTGGCCGCGCTCGCCGCGCACCACCAGGGCGCACTGGACCGCTGCGTCACCCACCTGGTCAAGGCCGCCCGGGCGCTGGGCGCCGTGGAGGACCCGGACCGGGACACCGCCTGGGGCTGGCACGACCTCGCGATGGCGTACAGCTACCTCAGCTTCCACGGGTACGCCCTCGGGGCGATCGAACGGGCCCGGCAGCTGGGGCTGACCGCCGGGATCCCGGAGGAGACGTTCGCCGCGCCCGGCATCCGGCTGCGCAACGCCGTGGCGCTGGACCACAACGGCGACAGCGACGGCTGCCTGCGCGTGCTGCGGGACGTCGCCGCCGACCTGGCCCGGTTCATGAACGCCGGGCGGGCCGGCCGGCTGCGTCCCAGCAGCCTCGCCGCGTACGGCTACGCGGCCGCCCGGCAGGCCGCGCTCGGCGACCGGGTGGAGTCCGGCGGAGACGGCGATCCGTCCCGGCTGCTCGGCCACGGCGGGGACAGCGCCCGGGCGCGCGACATGCGTCAACTCGGTCAGGTCTGCCTGGCCGTCGCCGCCGGGCGGCCGATCGAGGCGGTCACCCGGCTGGACTCCATCCGGGTGTCCACGGAGACGCTCGGCGCGGCCGAGCCGGCCCGGCTGCGCAGCATCGCGCTGGCCCGGGCCGGGGACCACGTGGCGGCGCACCGGGCTGACCGGCTCGCGTTCCGGCTCGCCGCGCAGCGCAACGACCGGTTGCGCGACGTCTACATCGACGGCATCGCCGCCCGGATCGACCACGAGGAGATGCGCCGCGAGGCGGCGCGGTTCGAGGGCGAGGCGCTGACCGACCCGCTCACCGGGCTGCCCAACCGGCGGCGGCTGGAGCGGTACATCACCGCCGTGGTCACCCGCGGCGAGCGGGTGGTGATCGGCGTCTGCGACCTGGACGGCTTCAAGGCGGTCAACACCCGGCACGGGCACCACTCCGGCGACCTGGTGCTGCAACGCATCGCCGGGGTGATCAACCGGGTGATGCGGCGGGGCGACTTCGTGGCCCGCTACGGCGGTGACGAGTTCGTGGTGGTGCTGCCGGACACCGGCATGACCGAGGCCGCCGAGGTGGCCCGCCGGATCGAAGCGGCGGTCCGCGCCGAGGACTGGGAGTCGCTGGTGCCGGGGACGCCGGTCGGGGTGAGCATCGGCTTCGCCGAGGTCTCCGTCGGAAGTGGGCTGCGGGACGCGCTCAGCGTCGCCTTCGAGGAGGCCGACCGGGAGATGCTGCGAGCCAAGAGCCGTCCGCGCGCGAGCTGACCGCCGGGTGCCCGCCGGGCGGCGCCCCCGCGCCCCCGCGGCGCCGCGGTCAGCGGCGGGTCAGCTCGGTGTCGCCGGCCAGCCGGGCGGCGCGGTCGGCCTCGGTCAGGGCGTCCAGCACCCCGTCCAGCTCGCCGGCCAGTGCCAGATCCAGGTTGTACGCCGTGTAGCCGATCCGGTGGTCGGTGATCCGGTTCTGCGGGAAGTTGTAGGTGCGGATCCGCTCCGAGCGGTCCACCGTGCGCACCTGCGCCTTGCGGGCGTCCGAGGCGGCCGCGTCGGCCTGCTCCTGAGCGGCGGCGAGCAGCCGGGCCCGCAGGATCCGCATGGCCTGCTCCCGGTTCTGCAACTGGGACTTCTCGTTCTGGCAGGAGACGACGATGCCGGTCGGCAGGTGGGTGATCCGCACCGCCGAGTCGGTGGTGTTCACCGACTGGCCGCCCGGGCCGGACGAGCGGAACACGTCGATCCGCAGGTCGTTCTGGTCGATGCTGACGTCGACGTCCTCGGCCTCCGGCAGCACCAGCACCCCGGCGGCGCTGGTGTGGATCCGACCCTGCGACTCGGTGACCGGAACGCGCTGCACCCGGTGCACGCCGCCCTCCCACTTGAGCCGCGACCAGACGCCGTTGCCGCCCTCGGGGACGCCCTTGGTCTTGATCGACAGCGAGACGTCCTTGACCCCGCCCAGGTCGGAGTCCTGTGCGTCGATCACCTCGGTGATCCAGCCGTGGCGCTCGGCGTACCGGGTGTACATCCGCAGCAGGTCACCGGCGAACAACGCCGACTCCTCGCCGCCCTCACCGGCCTTGATCTCGACGATCACGTCCTTGGCGTCGTGCGGGTCACGCGGGATGAGCAGCTCGGCGAGACGCTCCTCCAGGACCGGCAGGGACGCCGCGATCGCCTCGGTCTCGGCAGCGAAGGAGGGATCCTCGGCCGCCAGCTCGCGGGCCGCGACCAAGTCGGCGCGCGCCTGCTCCAGCTCGCCGGCAGCCTTGTGCAGTGGCACGAGCTCGGCGTACCGGCGGCCGACCCGCCGCGCGGTGGACTGGTCGGCGTGGATCGCCGGATCGGCCAGCCGCTTCTCCAGCTGCGCGTACTCGTCGAGGAGGCCGGCCAGACGCTCGCTGCTCATGCTGCGGATGCTCCTTCGAGGGTGCGGCGCCGGCCGGGCCGGACCGAGTGCCGGTCGCCGGCCGGAAAAAGGGCGGAACGCGGACGGCGCCCGCGTCCGGTGGAAAACCGGACGCGGGCGCCGAACGAGGAGCTACTTGGCCTTCTTGGCCTGAACCTTGGCGTACTTCTGCTGGAACTTCGCGACCCGGCCGGCGGTGTCGAGAACGCGCTGCTTACCGGTGTAGAACGGGTGGCAGGCGCTGCAGGTCTCGACGTGGATCGCCCCGCCCTTGGCGGTGCTGCGGGTCGTGAACGTGTTGCCACAGGAGCAGCTGACCTCGGTGGTCACGTACTCCGGGTGGATGTTTGCCTTCATCTCGCCTCGGTCCTCTCGTTGGTGGTCGCCGGGTCGCCGTCACCGCCCGTCGCGCCGTGCGCGACGGGCTCGGGCGTGAACCGGAACCGGTGGCCGATTGACCAGTGTGCCATGGGCCTGAGCCGACCCGGTAATCGGGCCGCACACCTCGTCCGGCATCGTCAACACGTGCCTTCCCGTCCGCATTCCCGCCGCCCGGCCGGGCATTCACCCACCCGGCGGGCCGCCGCCCGGCACCCCGTCGGGGGTACGCCCGCCGAGCCGGAGGGGAGCCGATGACCCGCCTGATCGCCACCCGGGGCCTGCCGGCATCCGGCAAGACCACCTTCGCCCGGACCCTCCAGCCGTCCGTGGTCCGGGTCAACCGTGACGACCTGCGCCGGATGCTGCACGGCGAGCGGCTCTTCACCCAGTGGGCGGAGGCGCAGGTGACGACCGTGCAGCGGGCCCAGGTCGAGGCGCTGCTGCGGACCCGGGCGGACGTGTGCGTGGACGACACCAACCTGCGCTCGCGGACCCTGCGGGACTGGGCCGAACTGGCCGCCCGGTACGGCGCGGAGTTCGAGGTGCACGACTTCACCGACGTGCCGCTGGCCGAGTGCCTGCGCCGCGACGCCGCCCGCCCGGAGTCCGACCGCGTCGGCGCGGACGTGATCTGCCGGCTGCACGAGCGCTACCTGGAGGGGCGGGCGCTGCCGTTGCCCGTGCCGCAGGCCCGCACCGGACGACCCGCCGCCGTGCACCCGCCGTCGACCGAGCCACCGGAGATCGTCCTGGTGGACATCGACGGCACGGTCGCGCTGGCCGTCTCGCGCAGCCCGTACGACATGACCCGGGTGAGCGAGGACCAGCCGAACCCGGCGGTGATCGCGGCGGTCCGGGCGATGCACGCCGCCGGGTACGGGGTCGTCTTCTGCTCCGGGCGGGACGCCTCGGCGCGGGCGGCCACCGAGGCGTGGCTGGCCCGGCACGTCCGGGTTCCCTACCTCGGCCTGCACCTGCGCGCCGTCGGCGACTCCCGCAAGGACGCGATCGTCAAGCGGGAGATCTACGACCGGGAGGTCCGGGACCGCTACCGGGTGGTCGGCGTCTTCGACGACCGCGTCCAGGTGGTCCGGATGTGGCGCTCCCTCGGCCTCACCGTCTTCCAGGTGGCCGACGGCGACTTCTGAGGGTGCGGAAGGGCCCCTCCGCGGAGGGGCCCTTCCGGGAGTCTCACCGCGTGACGGTGCTGGTGGCGTTGGCGACGAGGCCGTTGACGGTGACGCTGAGGCGGATGGGGGCGCCGGGGCGCAGCGCGGTCAGAGTGCCGGTGGCCGGGTCGAAGCGCGCGGTGTGCCACGGTCGCACCCCGGCCGCCGAGCCGATGTGCACCCCCGGCGAGGCGGACCAGTCCGCGCTGACCGGGGCGGCCACCGGGACGGCACGCCCACCCGGCTGGGTCAGCGTGGCGGTGACCTGCGCCGGGACGCCGACCGCGACGCTGGCCGGGGCGCTCACCGCGAGCCGGTCCACGTGTGCGTGGAACTCCGCGTCCACCCAGCGGGGCCCCTCGGCGAGCGGGTCGCGCCGGGCCCGGTCGGCCTCGGCCGGGCTGACCGGGTCCACGCCGAACTCCGTCCAGCCGGTGAAACCGCCCTGGTCCGCCGGGGTGGATGGCGTCTTGCCCGCGTTCCCGTTGATCACGTACGGCACTCCGTCCACCCGGTCGGCGTGGAACGTGCCGACGTGCCCGCCCACGAACAGCGCGCCCTTGCCGGTGCGGTGCTGGAAGTCGGCCAGCCACTGCTCCAGCAGCGCCGCCTCCTTGCGGTCACCGAGTTGGCTGGCCTGCGCCGGGCTGGGGTCGCGCGGCGGGTGGTGGTGCAGGACGACGACCGAGCCGACGCGCCGGTCGGCGGCTGCCGCGTCCAGCGTCTCGCGCAGCATCCGCACCTGGTCGAAGCCGCCGCCGCGCAGCGTCCCGGTGGACGAGTTCAGGGTGACGAACCGGGTGCCGGCATGGTCGAAGACCCGTGCGGTGGCGCCGAACGCGGCCTGGAAGTTGCTGATCGGGGCGCCCATGATCTCGTGGTTGCCGGGCACGTAGTACCAGGGCAGCGCGTCGCCCAACTCCTCGTCGAGGATCCGCTTGGCCAACGCGAAGTCGGCCGGGTAGGCGGTGTCCACGAAGTCTCCGTTGATCAGCAGGAAGTCCGGCCGGGCCGCCTTCACCTCGCGCAGCGTCCGTCGAGCCTGGGCGACCAGGTCGCTGTCCGGGTCGGCGGCGACGAACTGGGCGTCGGAGAGCACCGCGAACCGCCAGGGTGCGCCGTCCACGGTGCCGTCGCGGACCACCACCCGATCGGTACGCGGCGCCACCGGCGGCATGTCGACCGTGGGCGGCACCTTCGCCACCAGGTCGTCGATGATCACCTCGCTGCTGTACTGCGCGGCGGCGTTGGTCTCGGCCACGTAGAACCGACGGACGCGCACCGGATACTGCACCCCCGCCGGCACCGCGAACTCCACGTACCGCCAGCCGGTCCAGGTGATCAGCGGGCCACGCAGCACGTGCTGGGTGTCCTGTGCGTCGTGCAGGTGCAGGCTGGGCCACTCACCGGTGCCGTTGCCGTGGATCCACATGCCGAAGGCCTGCGGCTGGCCGGGCACCTCGATCCAGGCCGGCGGGTCGGCGTACGCGGCCCGGGTGCCGGTGGACTGGCTGAAGTCGTACGACATCCGCAGGCCGGTGCCGGTGTGCCCCGGCGCCGGGGCGACCGAGCCGCTGGCCCGGGCCTGGCTGAACCGCCAGGACGCGGCGTCGTCGAAGCCGGCCACCGGGACGTCGGTCAGTCCGACGGTGACCGGGAGAACGGTGCTGTGTCGTCCGACGTGGACGGTGACGAGCCCGGAGCCGGTCTCGCGCAGCGCGGTGACGGCGAGGTTGCCGTCGTGGGTGGAGGTGATCCGCAGCAGGTCCCGGTCGTAGTCGAGGGTCAGGTCGGCCGGCTCGATCGGTGCGGTGTTGCCCTCGGCGTCCTGGCCGACCACACCGACCAGGGCGTCGCCGTCCCGGCCGGTCAGCCCGACGCGTTCTACTGTGGAGCTGACCCGGGCCAGCGGGCCGAGCACCGTGAGGCCCAGCGAGCCGGTTGCCCCGCCGCGCGCCGCGGTGACCGTGCTGGCCCCCGGCACGCCGGCGTGGAACACCCCGTCGCGGTCGATTCGGCCGCGTACCGCCGGGGTCACGCGCCAGGTCGGCGCGCCGGCCGCCGGGCCGTACGTCTCGTCGTAGCCGGCCGCGGTGAGGGTGCGGGTGAGGCCGGGGAAGACGCGGTCGGGCCGGCCGCCGCGCACCGGTGAGATGCCGGGAGCGGCGGTGGGGTCACTGGCGGTCTCCACCCAGTAGCCGGTGAGCCGGCCGCTGCCCTTCGGCGCGTAGATGGCCAGGCCGTTGGGCACCGCCCGCTCGCTGCCGTCGGAAGGGGTGTTCTCGACCTGCACGGCCGGGGCGCCCGGCTCCCGGGCCAGCAGCGTGGACGAGCCGCCGCCGTCCAGGTTGAGCGCGTGGTGGGCACCCAGTTCGGCCATCATCCGGCCCATCTCGGTCTGGGTCACGCCGCGGCTGTCGACCTGCCGACCGTCCACCGTCAACATGATCATTTTCCGACCGTCGGCGGTGAAGCCGACCGCCGTGCGCGGCGCCAGCGACGGGTCGGCGATGCTCTGCACGACGCCGTCGCGGACCAGGACGCTGCCACCACCGACCGCCGCGTGCAGAGTGCTGCCGTCGGACGACTTCGGTTGCCAGGCGACCGTCACCGGGTCACCGGGGCGGAGCCCGGCCAGCGCGTCCGCGCCGGCGTCGCGGCCGAGCAGCACGGTGCTGCCGGCGACGATCGGGCCGCTGCCGGCCGCGGTGGTCACCGTGGCCACGCGGCCGCCGGCCACGACGACCTCGACGACCCGGGCCGCGCCCGCGACCGCCCGCTCCCGGGGGTACGTCCCCCACAGTTCGGTGAACGCGCCGATGCCGTCGGCCTGCACGATGTTGTTGAACTGCGTCAACGGCACCGGCCCGGTGGGCAGGGTGGCGGTGCCGTCGAAGTTCACCTCGATCACCCGGCCGAGCCCGTCCGCGGTGACCGCCACCGCGTTGCGGTGCCCGCTGACCGCCGACTGGATCAGCTCACCGTCGCGGATGCCGACGCCCTGGGCGGCGCCGGAGTTGTTGATGTCGAAGAAGTCACCGTTGACCGCGGCGACGGCACGCGAGCGGTCCACCGGTCCCCGCAGCGGCTCGGCCTGGCTGACGGCTCCGGAGTTGACGTAGTCGACGGTGGCCCCGCCGCCGAGGTCCGTGGTGAGGGCGTCGGCACGCAGCCAGCCCTCGGCGTCGTACCGGTCGAAGGAGGTGAGCTGCACGCCCGGCGCAACTGGCCGGGTGGCCTTGGTGGTCTCCAGGCCGCCGGCCGGCTCGACGCCGTCGACGGCGGCGGTCGGGGCGGTCGCGGTGGCCGGGTCGGCGGCCAGACTGACCCAGCCGGCCGACCGGGACGACGCGGGCGGCGCGTCCTCGGCGACGGTGGACGGAGCCACGGGGGCGGCGATGGGCGCGGCCGGCGGTGCGGCTGTCGCCGGCACCGGAGCAGCCAGGGTGAGCATCGGCGTCAGCAGCAGGACGCCGATGCGACGGGCGGATCGTCTGCGGGTACGCATGGACGACAGTCAACCCGATCCTGAATAGAAGTTTCAAGATGCATCGACTGAACCGAAGGAAAACTCCACCCTCGTCGGCTCTCCCCGCGTCGGGCCGTGCCGCCGGGCCGTGCCGCCGGGCCGGCCTTGCCTCCGCCCTTTGCTCTGCTTCAACGGACGCAACGCGGAGAGGCCCGAACTGTTGCGCGGGTGTAAGCAGAGCAAAGGGGTCGAATGGACATGACGAAGGGGCACGGCCGCTGTGGCCGTGCCCCTTCGTTTGGTCAACCGAGGGTGGTTACTCCCCCGGCGTCGACTTCGCGATCTGCATCAGGAACTCGATGTTGGTGCGGGACTTCTTGAGCCGGTCCAGCAGCAGGTCCATGGCGGCCTGCGAGTCCAGCGAGTGCAGCACCTTCCGGAGCTTGTGGATGATGGCCAGTTCCTCGGGCGCGAACAGGACCTCTTCCTTACGGGTACCGGACGGGTTGACGTCGATGGCCGGGAAGGTGCGCTTGTCAGCGATCTTCCGGTCCAGCTTCAGCTCCGCGTTGCCGGTGCCCTTGAACTCCTCGAAGATGACCGTGTCCGCCATGGACCCGGTCTCCACCAGCGCGGTGGCGATGATGGTCAGCGAGCCGCCGTTCTCGATGTTGCGAGCCGCGCCGAGGAAGCGCTTCGGCGGGTAGAGCGCGGTGGAGTCGATACCACCCGACATGATCCGGCCGCTGGCCGGCGCCGCCAGGTTGTACGACCGACCGAGCCGGGTCACCGAGTCGAGCAGCACGACAACGTCGTGCCCCAGCTCGACCAGACGCTTCGCCCGCTCGATCGCCAGCTCCGCCACCGTCGTGTGGTCCTGCGGCGGCCGGTCGAACGTGGCCGCGATGACCTCGCCCTTGATCGACCGCTGCATGTCGGTGACCTCTTCGGGCCGCTCGTCCACCAGCACCACCATCAGGTGGCACTCCGGGTTGTTCCGGGTGATCGCGTTCGCGATCGCCTGGAGCACCATCGTCTTACCCGCCTTGGGCGGAGACTGGATGAGCGCCCGCTGGCCCTTGCCGATCGGCATGACCAGGTCGATCACCCGGGTGGTGAGGATGTGCGGCTCGGTCTCCAGCCGCAGACGCTCCTGCGGGTAGAGCGGCGTGAGCTTGTAGAACTCCGGCCGGCGCCGCGCCTCCTCCGGCTCCATCCCGTTGATCGTGTCCAGCCGCATCAGCGGGTTGTACTTGTCCCGCCGCTGATCGCCGCTGTTGCCGCCCTCGCGGGCCGCACGCACCGCACCGGTGATCGCGTCACCGCGACGCAGGCCGTACTTCTTGATCTGGGACATCGACACGTACACGTCGTTCGGGCCGGCCAGGTAGCCGGTCGTCCGCACGAAGGCGTAGTTGTCGAGCACGTCGATGATGCCGGCCACCGGGACGAGCACGTCGTCCTCGCCGACCTGCGGCTCGCGCCCTCCGGTGTCGCCACCGGTCTCTGGGCGGTCGCCCCGGCCCCGCCGACGGTCCCGGAAGCGGCTACGCCGGCCGCGCCGGCCGCCACCCTCGTCGTCGCCGTCGCCGTCGTTGTCGCGCTCGGCGCGCTGACCACGGTCGTTGCGGTCGCCCCGATCGTTGCGGTCGTTGCGGTCACCACGCTCGTTGCGCTCGGCACGCTCGCCCCGGTCGGCACGCTCCGGCCGATCGTTACGCTCGCCTCGCTCGGCACGCTCGCCCCGGTCGTTGCGCTCGCCCCGCTCGGCACGCTCGGCACGCTCGCCGCGCTCGGTGCGCTCACCCCGCTCGGCACGCTCGCCCCGCTCGGCACGCTCGCCCCGCTCGGCACGCTCGCCCCGCTCGGTGCGGTCGGCACGCTCAGTGCGCTCGGCCCGCTCGGCCCGCTCGGCCCGCTCGGTGCGCTCCGGGCGCTCGGCACGCTCGGTGCGCTCCGGGCGCTCGGCCCGCTCCGGGCGTTCGGCCCGGTCCCGGCGGTTCTCGGTCCGTTCGCCGGCCTCCGCCTCATCGGTGCGCGCCTCGGTGGTGCGCGCCTCAGTGGTACGCGCCTCCGCCGCGGCGGTCCGGCTCCGCCGGGTACGGCCCCGGCTCTCGGTCTCGGCGGCCGGCTCGGCCGGCGCCTGGTCGGTGCGTCCCTCCGCCGCCGGACGGTCCACGGTCTCCCGCACCTCCTCGCGGGTCGGAGCGGCCGCAGCCGCGACCTCGGCCCGCGGTCGAGGGGTACCGGCGGCGTTGCCGCCCTGCCGCTCGGAGATCGCGGCGATCAGCTCGCCCTTACGCATGCGAGCCGTGCCGGAGATGCCGAGCGACGCGGCCAGGCTCTGCAGCTCTGGCAGCAGCATCGCCGACAGACCGGTGCCGCTACGCCGACGACGGGCGGGAGCGGCGGTGGTGGCATCGCCAGCGACGTTGGAAACATCCGACGTCACGTCGGTGGTGTCGCTCAATGGATTCCTTCCCTCGGTAAAGGCCGTGACTGCCCGGAGTCGGACTCAGGTGGCCGGGCGGCCTCGGTGCACCCGCCTCGCAAGGACGCGTCGCGGGAGTCTGTGACACAGCAGCCGGTCGGTTTCCCGACTCACCAAACATCGGTGAGCAGGTCTCGCCGTCTGCGGCGACCTGTGGAAACTGCGGCGCGGCGTGGGCCTTGGCAGGGGTGACGGGCTGACCGCCGAGAGCTTCGGGGGTGCGCCGCCCCGCAGGAGATCGCGTGCTTCGCGGCTGTGCTAGGTCTAGAGCGTAATCAACTCTTCCGACCTGCGGCAACAGGGTCCCGCTCGGCGTGTCCAAGTCTACCCCGAGCAACCCGCGCACCGCTGACGTCTATCGGTAACTGCCAGATCTGCCAATCTGTTCCCACCGGGAGGCTTGGCGGCGGCTCGCTGAGCGCCAGCACAGTCGGCCCGGCCCCACTGACAACAGCCGCCACACCGGCCGCTCGCAACGCGTTGACCAGGGCCGATGTGCCCGGCATCCCCGGTGCGCGGTAGGCCTGGTGGAGCCGGTCGACGGTGGCGGGCAGCAGCAGCGACGGGTCCGCGGTCAGCGCGTGCACCAGCAGCGCCGCCCGCCCGGCGGTCAACGCGGCGTCGCCATGCGGCACGGTGGCCGGCAACGCGGCCCGCGCGGTCGCGGTCAGCCCCCGCTCCGAAGGCACGAAAATTGTCGGCCGCACCCCGTCGGCGACGGCCAGGGACACCGCGCGAGCGCCGGTCGGCTCGGACCAGGCCAGCGTGAAGCCGCCGAGCAGGCACGGCGCGACATTGTCGGGATGGCCCTCGATCTCGGCGGCCAGCCGGAGCACGGCCGCCGGGTCCAGCCGGTGCTCCCCGTCGGCGACCAGGGCGCGGGCCAACAACACCCCGGCGATGATCGCGGCGGACGAGGAGCCCAGCCCACGGGCCTGCGGGATCCGGTTGACGCACTCCACGATCAGCCCCGCGGGCTGCCCACCGAGCACGTCGAAGGCGGCCCGCATGGCCCGCACCACCAGATGCCGGTCGTCGTCGGGCAGCTCACCCGCACCCTGCCCGGTCACCGTCACCCGGACCCCACCCGGCGCGACCTCGGCCGCCAGGTCGTCGTAGAGCCCGAGGGCGAGGCCCAGCGCGTCGAAGCCCGGGCCCAGGTTGGCGCTGGTCGCGGGGACCCGAACCCGGACCGGCCCGGGGCTGAAGTTCATCGGCACGCGCTCATGCTAGGGGTCGGCACCGACGATCCGGTCCGACGCCCGCAGCGTGGGACCGGCGAGCTCAGCCGGCCGGGTTCGGAACCGGTTCGGCGACCGGGTCGGTGAGCGAGAGCCGGCGGGTGGCGATCCGCCAGCCGACCGCGTACACGAGGGTGACCAGCCCGCAGCCGGCCAGCACCACGCGCTCGTCCACCACGTCCACCACCAGGGCCACCGCCAGCTGGCTCACCGAGATGGCCAGCGTCGCGAGCATCATGTCGGTGGCGAAGACCCGACCGCGCAACCGGTCCGGCACCTCGCCTTGGAGGGCGAAGTTCGACATCACCCAGTTGCTGCCGCCCGCGAAGTGCGCCACGAAGACCAGCAGCAGCACCAGCGGAAACCAGCGGACCACCGACGCGCCCAGGTAGGACAGGCCGTAGAGCGACATGGACAGCGCCAGCCCCGGCAGCAGCCAGGACCGGTTGGTCAGCACCCGGCGCATCAGGATGGGCCCCACCAGGGCCCCCGCCCCGCGTACCGCGAAGAGCAGGCCGGCGCCCAGCGAGCCGACCCCGTACACGCTGGCGAGCAGCGGAAACACCGTCAGCACACCGTTGCCCAGGCCGACCGCCGACTTCACCGTGACCAGCGCCAGGACCCGCGGCCGGTGCCCGATGTAGACGAGCGCCTCGCGGACCGCCGGCCAGGTCCGCTGGGCCGGCTGGTCGACGTCCCGTGGCGCCTGCAACGGCCGCCGGATCCGCCCGGCGAGGCCCGCGGCCAGCGCCAGGCCCACCGCCGCCACCCAGAAGCAGGCGTACGGGCCGACGGCCGAGCTGAGCACGCCACCGAGCGAGGCGCCGACCACCGTCATGGTGCCCCAGGCCGAACCGGCAACGGCGTTGCCGGCGGCCAGCTCGTGCGGCTCCAGAACGTTGGGCAGCGCGGCCTGGGCGGCCGGCGAGTAGAACGCCTTGGCGACCGCGACCACGCCGATCGCCACCAGCGCCAGCCACGCGGTCCCGGCGCTCCGGACGCCGAGCAGCAGCAGCACGCCCGCCAGCGCCGCCACGTTCGCGGCGATCATGACCTTGCGTCGGTCGAACCGGTCGGCCACCGTGCCCGTGTACGGCAGCAGCAGTGCCACGATGCCGGTGTCCACCGCCAGCACCAGCGCGCCCCAGACCCCGCTGCCGGTCAACTGGGGCAGCAGCACCAGCAGCGGCACCATGACGAACCAGTCGGCGCCGAAGACGACCAGCTCGGCGAGGAAGAGATTGCGAAAGCTCCGGTTGCCGGTCAGGACGGAGAGGGTGGACGCCACGTAGCGCGACGCTACCCGGTCGATCGCACTCGATACCCTCCGCGAGCAGCACCGACCGGCCCCTCGGTTCCGCTCGGAACCGGTCGGCGCGCAGAGAGCCGGAACGCCCCCGGCAGGTGAACCCGCCGGGGGCGTTCCGAGGTGCCGGTCCGACTACTCGGTCGGCTCCGTGGGGGGCAGCGGCGAGGTGCGGCTGCGGGGCAGCCGTAGCACCTCGAACTGGTCCGTGCCGTCCACCAGCGCGCCCGACGGCGCGGGTCGCCCCGCCGCCGCCTGCGAGCCCTCGGCGTGCGTCGCCGCCGGCGCACCGGAGGGCACGGCCACCTTGTTCGGGCTGGCCGGCTCGGCGGTCTCCGGGTCGGTCGGCCCGGTCACCGCCGGGTCGCCGGAGCGCCGCCGGCGGCGCCGCTCCCGCAACGATTCCTTGGTGTGTTCCACCATCGTGTACAGCGTCGGCACCAGGATCAGCGTCAGCAGCGTGGAGCTGAGCAGGCCGCCGATCACCACGACAGCCAGCGGCTGGGAGATGAAGCCGCCCTCGCCGGTCAACCCGAGCGCCATCGGCAGCAGCGCGAAGATGGTCGCGACCGCCGTCATCAGGATCGGGCGCAGCCGGCGCCGTCCGCCCTCGACCACCGCGTCCCGGACCCCCATGCCCTGGGCCCGGTACTGGTTGATCAGGTCCAGCAGCACGATCGCGTTGGTGACCACGATGCCGACCAGCATCAGCACGCCGATCAACGCCGGCACGCCCAGCGGCGTCCCGGTGACCAGCAGCAGGCCGATCGCGCCGGTCGCCGCGAACGGGATGGAGATCAACAGGATGAGCGCCTGGGTGAGGCTGCGGAACGTGGCCACCATGATCAGGAACACGATCGCGATCGCGGCCAGCACCGCCAGGCCCAGGTCGCCGAAGGCGTCCGCCTGGTCCGCGCTGACCCCGCCGATGGTCAGGCTCGCCCCCGGCACGTCGATGGCGTCCAGCCGCTTCTGCAGCTCCTGGCTGGTCGCGCCCAGGTTCGAGCCGGTCGCCGTGCCGGTGACCGAAACGCTGCGCTCACCATCGATCCGGCTGACCTGCTGCGGCCCCTCGCCCTGGGTCACGGCCGCGATGTCGCCCAGCTTGACCGGACCCACCGGCAGCGCCCGCAGCTCCTGCACCGACACCGGCGGCTGCGCGCCCAGCCGCAGCACCACGTTCTGCTGCTGACCGTCGAGCGTGACCTGGCCCAACGGCGCCCCGCGGAACGTCTGCGAGACGAGCTGACCCACCGCGGCCTCGGTGAGGCCGACCCGGCCGGCAGCGACCCGGTCGACGGTCACGTCGACGCGCGGCACCCGGTCGGCCAGGCTGGTGGTGACGTCCTCGACGTCCGGGACCCCGGCCATCGCCGTCCGGGCCGCCTCGGCGGCCCTGGTCAACACCTCCGGGTCACTGGCCTGGACGATCACCTCCAGCTGGCTGGTCGAGGCGTCCTGCCCGCCGCCGAAGCTGATCTCGCCCAACCCGGTGCCGAGCGTGTCGAACTCCTTGCGCAGCACCTCACGCATCTGCTTCGCGTCGGTGTCCCCGTCGAGCGCCACGGACCAGCTCGCGACGTTGTTGCCACCGCCGCCGGCCCACGGGTTGTCCCCGCCGCCGGCGGTCACCTGGTACGTCTCGACCCCGTCGGTACGCCCGAGCACCGTCTCGACCTGCTTGGCCGCCGCGTCGGTGGCGGCCAGGCCGCTACCCGCCGGCAGTTCCTGCCGGAAGCTGAGCGTGTCCTGACCGGAGTCGTCCAGGAAGTTGGTCTCCAGCTTCTGGGCCAGGCCGAAGGTGCCGAAGAGCACCAGCAGGCCCAGCCCGACGGTGATCCAGCGGGTGGACCGCTTTCGGGTGGCGAACCCGATCACCGGGAGGTACGCCCGCTGCAACGGGCTGCGCAGCTCCTTCTCCTCCGCGCCGCGGCGCACCGCGTCGTCGTCCGGGGTGCCGCCGCGCGGCTTGAGGAACCAGTACGCCAGCACCGGGATCACGCTCAGTGACACCAGCAGCGACGCGAGCAGCGCCACCGTCACGGTGATCGCGAACGGCGCGAAGAGCTGCCCGACGAACCCGCCGACCAGCGCGATGGGCGCGAACACCGCGACCGTGGTGAGGGTGGACGCGGTCACCGCGCCAGCCACCTCGCGGACGCCGGTGATGATGGCGTGCCGCTTCTCCTCGCCGTACTCCAGGTGTCGTTTGATGTTCTCCAGAACCACGATCGAGTCGTCCACCACCCGGCCTACCGCGATGGTCAGCGCGCCGAGGGTGAGCAGGTTGAGCGAGTAGTCGCCGATCCACAGCGCGATCAGGGCGACCAGCACGGAGAGCGGGATGGAGACCGCGGTGACCACGGTCGACCGCACCGACAGCAGGAAGACCAGGATGACGATGACCGCCATCAGCAGGCCCAGCAGGCCCTCGGTGGTCAGCGACTCGATCGACTTCTCGACGAACGGCGCCTGGTCGAAGACCACGGTCAGCTCGGCGCCGGACGCGTCCTTCAGGTCGGCCAGCCGGTCCCGGATCTCGTGCGAGATCTCCACGGCGTTGCCGTCCGGCGACGCCGTGACCGCGATGCCGAGGCTGTCCTTGCCGTTGGTCCGGGTGATCGCGGTGGCCGGGGCGAGCTGCTGCTCGACGGTCGCCACGTCACCGAGACGCACCGGGGCGGCCCCGGGGGCGACCACGATGCCGCGCAGATCGGCCAGGGTGGCGACCGGCGTGCCGACCTGCACCGGGAGGGCCAGGCCACCGTCGGTCACCGCGCCGGCCGGCACCGACACGCCGTTGGTCTTCAGCGCGGCGCCGATCGCGGTCGGCTGGAGCTTCGCCGCGGCCAGCTTGGCCGGGTCCGGGGTGACCACCACGACGTCGTCGCGGGTGCCGGTCACCTCGACCGTACGGACCCCCTCGATGCCCTCCAGCTCCGGCACCACCGTCGCGCGCAGCTTCTCGGCGAGCGCCCGCTCGTCCGCCGCGCCGGTCGCCGCCAGCACCACCGCCGGCAGGTCGTCGGTGCTGCCCGCGATGACCTGCGGGTCGACGCTCTCCGGCAGCTGGGCGTCGATCCGGCTCAGCGCGGTCTGCATCTTGTTGACCACGTCGTCCAGGTCGGTGCCGAACTCGTACAGCACCTGGACGGTCGCCGCCCCCTCGCGGGAGGTCGACGTGACCTGGTCCAGCCCGGGAATGCCCTGGAGCGCGTTCTCGATCGGCTCGGTCACCTGCGACTCGACGATCTCGGGTCCGGCGCCGGGATAGGCGGCCACGATGAACGCGGCCGGGAATTCGAGCGACGGCAGCAGTTGCTGCTTCAGCGACGGCACGGCGAACGCTCCGAACGCCGTGGTCACCACCGCGATGAGGGCGACCAGCCCTCGGTTGGCGAGGCTGAATCTGGCGAGCAGCGACATCGGCCTGGCTCACTCCTGAACGAGAAGGCGGGCGGGGATACCCGAAAGTGTGCCTGACTCGATCACCCCGCCCCCCGCCGGACCCCTGCCGCCCCAACGCCGCCGCGTTCCACGGTCGGCCGGGCCCCGACGGTCGGGAGCGGTGGCCGCTCAGGCCAGATCGAGGGCGCGGGCCGCGGCCAGCGGATCGTTCGCGATGGTCATCGGGGCGGGCGCGGTGGAGATCGCCCATTCCGGGTCCTTCAGGCCGTGACCGGTCACCGTGCAGACCACCGTCGAACCGGCCGGGATCGCGCCCACCGCGGCCTGCTGGAGCAGACCGGCCACGCTGGCCGCGCTGCCCAGCTCGACGAAGACCCCCACCTCGCGGGCGAGCAGCCGGTACGCGGACAGGATCTCCCGGTCGGTCACCGCCGCGATCAGGCCACCCGAGGCGTCCCGGGCGTCCAGGGCCTTGGTCCAGCTCGCCGGGTTGCCGATCCGGATCGCGGTGGCGATGGTCGACGGCTCCGCCACCACCTGTCCGGTGACGATCGGCGCCGCCCCGGCGGCCTGGAAGCCGTACATCTTCGGCGCCCGGGTGGTGGCGCCGGCGGCGTGCTCCTCCGAGTACCCCATCCAGTAGGCCGAGATGTTGCCGGCGTTGCCGACCGGCAGGCAGTGGATGTCGGGCGCGTCACCGAGCGCCTCGACGATCTCGAAGGCGGCGGTCTTCTGCCCGTGCAGCCGGTCGATGTTGACCGAGTTGACCAGCGCGACCGGGTAGTCCTGTGCGAGCTTGGCGGCCGTCGCCAGGCAGTCGTCGAAGTTGCCGCTCACCTGGAGCAGCTTCGCGCCGTGCACCAGCGCCTGGGCCAGCTTGCCCAACGCGATCTTGCCCTGCGGGACCAGCACCGCGCAGGTCAGCCCGGCCCGTGCCGCGTACGCCGCGGCGGAGGCACTGGTGTTGCCGGTGGAGGCGCAGATGATGGCCTTGTTGCCGGCCTCGACCGCCTTGGAGACCGCGACGGTCATTCCGCGGTCCTTGAACGAGCCGGTCGGGTTGGCGCCCTCCACCTTGAGGTGCACGTCGCACCCGATCCGGGCGGAGAGCACCGGCGCGGGCAGCAGCGGGGTGTTCCCCTCGTGCAGCGTGACGACGGGCGTGGCCGCGGTGACCGGCAGCCGGTCCCGGTACGCCTCGATCAGACCCCGCCACATGTCGTTCTCCTCGCCTCTACCGTCGCGTCGACCTGAGGTTCAGGCCACCCTGGACCAGCCTGCCGGAGCGACCGGCGGCAGACCCCGGGTTACCCACCTGGCGGGACGAGCGTGCCCGTCCCACCACCGGGTCAACGACTCACACCCCGCCCTCGACCCGCAGCACGCTGGTCACCGACCGGACGATGTCCAGGCCGCGCAGCTCGCCCACGGTCGCGGCGAGCGCGGCGTCCGGCGCCACGTGGGTGACGATCACCAGCTCGGCGTCGCCGTCCCGGCCGGGCGAGCCGCCGGCCGAACCCTGCCGCACGGTCGCGATCGACACGTCGTGCCGGGCGAACACGCCGGCCACCGCGGCCAGCACACCCGGACGGTCGGCCACGTCCAGGCTGACGTGGTAGCGGGTCAGCGCCTCGCCCATCGGCCGGACCGCCAGGTCGGCGTACGCGCTCTCGCTGGCCGCGCGCACCCCGGCGAGCCGGTTGCGGGCCACCGCCACCACGTCGCCGAGCACCGCGCTGGCGGTCGGCGCGCCACCCGCGCCCCGGCCGTAGAACATCAGCTCCCCGGCCGCGTCCGCCTCCACGAAGACCGCGTTGAACGCGTCGCCGACGCTTGCCAGCGGGTGGCTGCGCGGGATCATCGCCGGGTGCACCCGGACGCTGACCGTGTCCCGGCCGGCCGGGTCGACACCCCGGGCCGCGATGCAGAGCAGCTTGATCGTGCAGCCCATCGCCTGCGCGCTGGCCACGTCCGCGGCGGTCACCTCGGTGATCCCCTCCCGGTGCACGTCGGCGGCGCCGACCCGGGTGTGGAACGCCAGTGAGGCGAGGATCGCCGCCTTGGCCGCCGCGTCGAAGCCCTCCACGTCGGCGGTGGGGTCGGCCTCCGCGTACCCCAGCTCGGTGGCTTCTTCGAGGGCCTCGGCGAAGCCGGCGCCGGTGGCGTCCATGGCGGAGAGGATGAAGTTGGTGGTGCCGTTGACGATGCCGGTGACCCGGTTGATCCGGTCGCCGTGCAGCGACTCGCGCAGCGGGCGCAGCAGCGGGATGGCCCCGGCCACGGACGCCTCGTAGTAGAGGTCGCCACCGCCCTCGGCCGCCGCGTCGTGCAGCGCCACGCCGTCCTCGGCGAGCAGCGCCTTGTTGGCGGTGACCACGCTCTTGCCGGCGCGCAGCGCCTCGACCAGCCAGCTCCGGGCCGGCTCGATACCGCCGACCACCTCGATCACGACGTCCACGTCGTCGCGCTTGATCAGGCCGAGCGCGTCGGTGGTGAACAGGGTCGGGTCGATCGGCAGGTCACCGCGGTCCCGGCCGAGCCGACGGACGGCGATGCCGGCGATCTCCAGCGGTGCGCCGATCCGGGCGGCCAGGTCGATGCCCTGCTCGTGCAGCAGCCGGACCACCTCCTGGCCGACCGTGCCACAGCCGAGCAGCGCCAAGCGCACAGGTGACGTCATCCAACATCCAATGCGAGCAGGTCCTCTTCGGTTTCCCGCCGGACGATCAGACGCGCCTGGCCGTCGCGTACCGCGACCACCGGTGGCCGCGGTACGTGGTTGTAGTTGCTGGCCATGCTGCGGCAGTAGGCGCCCGTGCCGGGCACCGCGACAAGATCGCCGGGCTGCACGTCGGCGGGCAGGAATTCATCCTTCACCACGATGTCCCCGGACTCACAGTGCTTTCCCACCACGCGGGCGAGCATCGGCTGCGCCGTCGACGCCCGAGAGGCCAACGTCGCCGAGTACGAGGCGTCGTAGAGCGCGGTCCGGATGTTGTCGCTCATCCCGCCGTCCACGCTGACGTACGTCCGGATGCCGTCGAGATCCTTGACCGTGCCGACCTCGTAGAGGGTGAACACGGACGGCCCGACGATGGCCCGCCCCGGCTCGATGGAGAGCCGCGGCACGGCGAGCCGCTCGGCGGCGCACTCCGAGTCGACGATCTTGCGGAGCCGCTTGGCCAGGTCCTGTGGAGTGGCCGGGTCGTCCTGGGTGGTGTACGCGATGCCGAAACCGCCGCCCAGGTCCAGCTCGGGCAGCTCCACCCCGCGCGCGTCGCGGATCTGGGCCTGCAGGGCGAGCACCCGACGGGCGGAGACCTCGAAACCGCTGGCGTCGAAGATCTGCGAGCCGATGTGCGAGTGCAGGCCGCGCAGCTCCAGCACGCCCTCGTCGAGGACCTTGAACGCGGCCGCCGCGGCCGCGCCACCGGCCAGGGAGAAGCCGAACTTCTGGTCCTCGTGGGCGGTGGCGATGAACTCGTGGGTGTGCGCCTCGACCCCGACGGTGACCCGGACCAGGACCCGGGGGCGGACGCCCCGCTCGCGGGCCAGAGCGGTGAGCCGGTCGATCTCGATGAACGAGTCGAGGATGATCCGCCCGACACCGGCGTCCAGCGCCCGGGCCAGCTCGGTCACCGACTTGTTGTTGCCGTGGAAGCCGATCCGCTCCGGCGGCATCCCGGCCGCGAGGGCGGTGGCCAGCTCACCGCCGGTGCAGACGTCGAGGTGCAACCCCTCCTCGGCGATCATCCGGACCACAGCCCGGCACAGGAACGCCTTGCCGGCGTAGTAGACGTCCTCGGTCGGGAAGGCGGACCGGAAGTCCCGGCAGCGCGACCGCACGTCGTCCTCGTCCAGCACGTACATCGGGGTGCCGAACTCGGCCGCGAGGTCGCGGACGCTCAGGCCCGCGACGGCGAGCGCGCCGTCGGCGCCGCGCGTCACGGTGCGCGGCCACAGCCCCGGCATCAGGGCGTTGACGTCGTCCGGGGTACGCAGCCAGGCCGGCCCTCGGCTGCCGATGTCGCCGTGCAGCGCACCAGCCTCGTGAGCACGCATCAGGTACTACATCCTCTCGGGAGCGGAGACGCCGAGCAGGTGCAGGCCGTTGGCGATCACCGTGCGGGTGGCGTTGTTGAGCCAGAGCCGTGCCCGGTGCAGGTCGGTGACCTCCTCGTCGCCCAACGGCAGCACCCGGCAGTTGTCGTAGAACCGGTGGAAGGAGGCGGCGACGCTCTCCTCCAGGTAGCGGGCCACCCGGTGCGGCTCCCGCAGCTCGGCGGCGGTGGCCACCACCGCCGGGAACTCGGCGAGCGCCTTGAGCAGCTCGTTCTCCTTCTCGTGCCCGAGCAGCTCGGGGCGGAACGCGTCGGCGTCGCCTTGGAGCAGCCCCACCTCGGCGGCGTTGCGGGCCACACCCGCCGTCCGGGCCGCCACGTACTGCACGTAGTAGACCGGGTTGTCGCGGGTCGCCCGGGTCCACAGCTCGATGTCGATGTCGATCGGCGAGTCGCTGGAGTAGCGAGCCAGCGCGTACCGGGAGGCGTCCACCCCGATCGCGTCGACCAGGTCCTCCAGGGTGATCACCGTGCCGGCCCGCTTGCTCATCCGCATCGGGGCGCCGTCGCGCAGCAGGCTGACCAGCTGGCCGATGAGGATCTCCAGGTTGCGCTCCGGGTCGTCCCCGAAGCACGCGGCCATCGCCTTCATCCGGCCGATGTAGCCGTGGTGGTCGGCGCCCAGCATGATCACGACCCGCTCGAAGCCGCGCTCCCGCTTGTCCAGGTAGTAGGCGCAGTCCGCGGCGAAGTACGTCCACTCGCCGTCGGACTTGCGCAGCACCCGGTCCTTGTCGTCACCGAAGTCGGTGGTGCGCAGCCAGGTGGCGCCGGCGGACTCGTAGACCTGACCCTGCTCGCGCAGCCGGGCCAGGGCGAGGTCCAGCTCACCCCGGTCGTGCAGGTCCTTCTCGTTGAAGTAGGTGTCGAACTCCACCCCGAAGTCGCGCAGCGAGGAGCGGATCTCGTCGAACATCAGCGCGACGCCCTCGACCCGGAACACCTCCTGGGCGGCGGTGTCGTCCATGGTCAGCACGTCGGGCCGGCGGGCCTGCACCTCAGCGGTGATCTCGGAGATGTACGCCCCGCCGTACCCGTCCTCCGGCGCGGGCTGGCCCTTCGCGGCGGCGAGCAGCGAACGGGCGAACCGGTCGATCTGCGAGCCGGCGTCGTTGAAGTAGTACTCCGTGCCCACCTCGGCGCCGGTGGCCCGCAGCAGCCGGCTGAGCGCGTCACCGACGGCCGCCCAGCGGACCCCACCGATGTGCACCGGGCCGGTCGGGTTGGCCGAGACGAACTCCAGGTTGATCTTCTCGCCGGCGAGCCGGTCGCTGCGGCCATACTCCGCGCCGGCCTCGACGATCACCCGGGCGAGCTGGCCGGCGGCGGCCGCGTCCAGCCGGATGTTCAGGAAGCCTGGCCCGGCGATCTCCACCGACTTGACCCCGGGCGCCCGGCCCAGCTCATCGGCCAGGGCGGCGGCCAGCTCGCGCGGCGGCACACCCACCTTCTTGCTCAGCTGCAGGGCGAGCGTGGAGGCGTAGTCGCCGTGCTCGGGGTTGCGGGGTCGCTCCACCGCCGTACGCTCCGGCAGCGCGGCGTGGTCGAGGCCACGCTCGGCGAAGACGGCGTGGGCAGCGGTGAGGACGACCGAGGCTAGTTCTGCAGGAGTCACCGAACCATGTTATCGGGGGTAGACTCGGGCACTCGGCGGCGACCCTGCGCGTCATCCGGCCCGCCACCTCCCCTGACCAACCGACCTGACGAGGCACGATGAGCATCAGCACCCCGGGTGGCCCTGAGCGCCGCCCGACCGTGGTCAGCACCGGCAAGAAGCCGGCCGCGGGCCGGCCGGCGTCCGGCGCCAAGGCCGGCTCCGGCAAGCCGGCGGGCACTCCGCGGGCAGGTGGCAAGGGTCCCCGCAAGCCGATCGCCCCGGTCAAGGTGAGCCAGGGCCGGGCCTGGGGCCCGATCGCTCTCTTCGTCGCCGTGGGCGTGCTCGCGGCCGGCATCATCGGCTACGGCGCCTGGGCGTCGTTCCAGGGCGCCAAGCCGTGGGACAAGCGGGCGAACGCCATCGACGGCATCGTCAACATCCGCAAGTCGGACCCGGAAAGCCTGAAGTACGAGTCGCACAAGTCCGGCCCGCTGACCTGGAAGGTCTCGCCGCCGGTGGGTGGGGTGCACAACGCCGCCTGGCAGAACTGCATGGGCGAGGTGTACGACGCCCCGATCGCCAACGAGCACGCGGTGCACAGCCTGGAGCACGGCGCGGTGTGGATCACCTACCGCCCGGACCTGCCGAAGGACCAGGTCGACAAGCTCGCCGGCAAGGTGCGTGGCGTCGAGAAGACGATGATGAGCCCGTACGAGGGCCTGGACAAGCCGATCTCGCTCCAGGCCTGGGGCTTCCAGCTCAAGGTCGACAACGCCGACGACAAGCGGATCGACGAGTTCATCAAGGACCTGCGCGTGAACGCCTCCGTCGAGGGCCCGACCGCACTCTGCAACCAGGGTGTCACCGCCACCGGCACCACGCCGCGTGACCTCGACGCCCAGATGCCCACCCAGTAAGGACGGCGATGACTGCTCCCGCCACGACCGACAGCGAGCACGACGAGGCTCCGGTCGCCCCGGATCGGGGCGACCGCCCCGCGGCGCGGCGCTACGGCGTACTGGCCCTGGCCGCCATGCTGGTGGTGGGCCTGCTCCTCGGGTACGCCGGCGGCCTGCTCACCCCGGGCCTCACCCGGCCCGGTGACACCTCGGTCGAGGCGGGCTTCGCTCGGGACATGACGACGCACCACACCCAGGCGGTGGAGATGAGCCTGACCGCCTACCGGTCGGCGACGCTGCCCGGGGTACGGCAGATGGCCGTGGACATCGCCACCGGGCAGCAGGGCGAGATCGGCGCCATGCAGACCTGGCTGCGGGAGTGGGAGCTGAGCCCGACCGGGTCGCAGCCTCCGATGTCGTGGATGTCCGACGGGGCGACCGTGAAGAACGGGCTGATGCCGGGGATGGCGACCCCGCAGGAGATGGCCGGGCTGCGCGACGCCCAGGGCGTCGAGGTCGACCGCCAGTTCCTGACCCTGATGATCAACCATCACCTCGGCGGCATCCACATGATCGACGCGGTGCTCGGCGAGACCGACAACGCCGAGGTGCTTCGGGTGGCGCGCACCATGAAGGCCACCCAACAGAACGAGCTGAACAACCTCCGGCAGCTCCAGGCGCAGGCCAAGGGCTGATCCACCGTACGGGCACACCGGGCCCGCGTCATCGCCGTGAAACCGGCGGGGCGCGGGCCCTACTGATGCCCCTTGCCCCCTGTCGTCCCTTTTGGGCGCTTTGGTCGGTCCAACCGATTACGTTGCTTAGAGAGTTTTCTCCACACATATCGTGACCAGTTGCGATTCGGGCTCGTTGCCCAAGACGTGGGGGTTGCACTCAGAGACGCACGGCGTTCGGTCACCAGCTGGTGCCGGCGCCACACCATCGGCGGTGACGGGGCGGTGGCAGCCGTCCGTCGCGGACAGCGGCAGGGCGAGCCGGGAATGCTCAGCCGCGAACAGGAACTCGAACTGATCGACGTGCTGCGGGGCGTCCACCCCGACGAGTTCGGCCTGGACGAGGAGCTGTGGACGCGGCAGAGCCTCACCGCGCTCATCCAGCGCCGGTTCGACCTGCCGCTGGACGCGGGCGCGGTCGGGGCGTACCTGCGGGCCTGGGGGTTGGGTCCGCGGGAGCCGCGCGAGCGCGCCTGCGGGCTCTGCGTCAGCGCGGTCGAACGCTGGGTACGCAGCGAGTACCCGACGATCACCCGGTCCGCCCAGGAGCACCTCGCCGAGGTCTACTGGATCGGCCGGGTGCGGCTGCGCGGCACCATGCCGGCGGCCGACGTGATCTCCGCCGTCTCGTCCCGCGGCCGGGTGCGCTTCATGATCACCACACCGACGGTCGACCCGCCACTCCCTCGCGACTTCGTGTTGCGACTCAGCGGCGAGGAGCAGCGCACCGTTCACCTGATCGTGGACGGCTCGTGGCCGCGCAACGAGTGGCCGCGCCGGCCTCCCCGGCGGATCGTGCTGCACCCGCTGCCCAGCTGTGGCCGGGCGGTCGCGGCCTGACCGTCCGTTTCGGGCGGCCGGGCGGCCCCGTTTCGGGCGGCCGGGCGGCCTGACCACCAGGGGCATCGGGCAATCGGCGACACGATCGGGGCACCGGATACCGATTCGGCGTTCGTGATGGAGGTTTGCTAGTCTTCTCCAGTCGCTGAGCCCCCGTAGCTCAGGGGATAGAGCACCGCCCTCCGGAGGCGGGGGCGCAGGTTCGAATCCTGCCGGGGGCACCAAAGAACACCGAAGCCCGGGCCGTCGGCCCGGGCTTCGCCGCTTCCCAGGCCCGCCAGACCGCACGCCGAGCCCAAGATCGCGCTCGATGCGGGAAGGGGTGGCCTCGCCGCGTCGATGATCCCACTGCTTCCTGGATCGAGCGCGATCCTCCCGGGCGGGGCGCGCTCGGCGCTGGGGGACGCCCTGGTATCTGTTAACAACCCTTGATATTAAGCTTCACGAACGTCAATATGTGGAGGTCGCGGGTCGTCGAAGCCTGGGGAGTGAGCCATGAGAAGCCGTCGAATTTTCGCAGTGGCAGCCGGAGCGGCGATGACCGTCGCGGCCGCCGTCGCCTTCGTCCCCACCAGCATGGCCGCCGTGTCGTCGGCGGACGCCGCCGTGCTGGTCGCCTGCACCGCGCCGGCCTGGGCCGAGGGCAACACCTACCCGGCGGGCGGGCAGGTCACCTACGGCGGTCGGCTCCACCAGGCTCTGGTCACCCACACCGCACACCCCGGCGCCGGCTGGAACCCGGCCGCGACCCCGTCGCTGTGGCGTGACCTGGGCGCGTGCTCGGGAGGCACCCCGCCACCGACCACACCTCCACCCACCACGCCGCCACCGACCACGCCGCCACCGACCACGCCGCCGCCGACCACCCCGCCACCGACCGGTGGGACCTGTGGGGTGAAGTCGCGGCCCGCCGGCAAGGTGCTGCAGGGCTACTGGGAGAACTGGGATGGCGCCTCCAACGGCGTGCACCCCGGCCTCGGGTGGATCCCGATCACCGACAGCCGGCTCAGCCAGCACGGCTCCAACGTGATCAACGCGGCTTTCCCGGTGATCCGCGCGGACGGCACGGTGCTCTGGGAGAACGGCATGGACGCTGGCGTGAAGGTGGCCACCCCGGCCGAGATGTGCCAGGCCAAGGCCGCTGGCGCCACCATCCTGATGTCGATCGGCGGGGCTGCGGCGGGCATCGACCTGAGCTCCAGCGCGGTCGCCGACCGCTTCATCGCGACGATCGTGCCGATCCTGACGGCCTACCACTTCGACGGCATCGACATCGACATCGAGACCGGCCTGACCGGTAGCGGCAACATCAACACCTTGTCCACGTCGCAGGCCAACCTGATCCGGATCATCGACGGAGTGCTGGCCCGGATGCCGTCGAACTTCGGCCTGACCATGGCGCCGGAGACGGCCTACGTCACCGGCGGCAGCGTGGTCTATGGCTCGATCTGGGGTTCGTACCTGCCGATCATCAAGAAGTACGTGGACAACGGCCGGCTCTGGTGGCTGAACATGCAGTACTACAACGGCAGCATGTACGGCTGCGCGGGCGACTCGTACCCCGCCGGCACCGTGCAGGGCTTCACGGTGCAGACGCAGTGCCTGAACAACGGCCTGACCATCCAGGGCACCACCATCCGCGTGCCGTACGACAAGCAGGTTCCGGGCCTGCCCGCGCAGACCGGTGCGGGCGGCGGCTACATGTCGACGTCGCTGGTCACGCAGGCGTGGAACTCCGTACCCGGCATCAAGGGTCTGATGACCTGGTCGGCGAACTGGGACGGGTCGAAGGGCTGGACGTTCGGCGACAACGTGAAGCGTCTGCAGGGACGCTGAAAGCGCATCACCCCAGCTGATGGCCTCCGCGGGAGCGCCCTCGCCCGCGGAGACCACGGCTCGTCGGGGCGTACCGTCAGCCGGCTTCGCGGCGGGCGCGGGCTCGGCGCTTCCCCTCGTGCATGGCCTGCACCCGGGCCACCGGGATGGTCCGCCCCTCGGCCACGAGGTCGGCGGGCAGCGGCTGCGGCGCCGGCATCGACGCGGCCCACGGGTCGGCCCCGGCCACCAGAGCCGGCACGGTCCGGATGGTGAAATCGGCCGGGGTCACCTCGGTCAGGTCGGCCCAGTCGACCGGAAAGGAGACCGGCATCCCGGGGCGCAGCCGCGGGCTGTACGCGGCCACCACGGTCGCCCCACCGGCCCGCGTGGCGTCCACGAAGACCCGGCCGCCCCGGTCCTCCCGGATGAACGCCGTGGTGGCCAGCGCCGGGTCCAGCCGCTCGGCCCGGGCGGCCACCGCCCGGGTGGCGGCGGCCAGCTCCTCGGCCGTGGGGCCGTCGGAGATCGGGACGAAGACGTGCACACCCTTGGCACCACTGGTCTTGACGGCCCCGGACAGGCCGGCGTCGGCGAGCGCCTGGCGAACCAGCAGCGCGGCGCCGACCGCCGCGGCGAACCCGTCCCCCTCCGGCGGGTCCAGGTCGAGCACCAGGTGGGTCGGGCGGTGCAGGTCCGCCGCGGTGGCCAGCGTCGGGTGGTACTCCACCGCCCGCTGGTTGGCGAACCAGAGCAGGGTGCGCCGGTCGTCGCAGAGGGCGTACGAGACCTCCCGGTGTGACGCCTCGGCCCAGACCGGCACCCGGCGGACCCAGTCCGGGGTGTAGCGGGGCAGATTCTTCTGCATGAACGGCGGCTGGCCGGGGCGGACCCGGATCACCGACAACGGCCGGTCCCGCAACTGCGGGAGGATCCGGTCCCAGACCGCGTCGAGGTAGTCGACCAGGTCGCGCTTGGTCGCGTCGTCGCGGTCGGACAGCGGCTGGTCGAGGTTGGTCAGGGCCACCCCGTCCCGGGTTTCGTCAGCCTCGCTCACCCGCTCACCCTCCCGGCCCCGACGCCGTCGGTCAACTGGACGCGGCGCTTCGCTGCCGCTCGATTCCGGCGCGCGGCGCGGCGCGCCGGGCACCCGGCAGCGTGGTCAGCGCGACCAGCAGCGCGGCGACCACCAGGGCGGCGGCGACGGTGAACGCGATCCGGTAGCCGCCGGCCAGTGCTGCCACCTCGGCCCAGCCGGCGGCCCGCAGACCCTCGGTGCGCGTGGCGGCCAGGGTCGCCAGCGCGGCCAGCCCGACCGCCCCGCCGACCTGCTGGGTGGTGTTGGCCAGCCCGGACGCCAGCCCGGCGTCCGCGTCGGTTGCGCCGGCCATGGCGAGCGTGGTGACCGCCGGCAGGGTCAGGCCACCGGCCACCCCGAAGATCAGCATCGCGGGAAGCACGTCGGCGAGGTAGCCGCCGTCGGCGGGCAGCCGACCGAGCAGCAGGAAACCGACGGTGGCCAGGCCGAGCCCGGCCAGCAGCACGGCCCGGGCGCCCCACCGGGCGATCAGCCGACCGGCCAGGCCCAGCGACACCACCGCGATCACCACCGGGGTGGGCAGGAAGGCCCAGCCGGTCGCCGCCGCGTCCAGCCCGAGAACCAGTTGCAGCTCCACGGCGAGCAGGAACTGGAAGCCGAAGTACCCGGAGATCATGAGGAACTGCACGGCGTTCGCCGCGACCAGGCCGGGGACGCGCAGCACGCGGGCCGGCAGAAGCGGGACGGGCGCCACCCGCTGGCGGACCGCGAACCCGCTGAGCAGCAACGCCGCGAGCGCCGCCGCGCCGAGGGTCCGCGGGCTGGTCCAGCCGTGCTCACCGGTCCCCACGATGCCCAGCACGGCGGCCATCAGTCCGGCGGTGGCGAGCAGCGCGCCGGGCAGGTCCAGGCCCGACCGCAGGCCGATGCCCCGCTCGGCGGGGAGCCGGCGGACGGCGGCCAGCACGATGGCCGCCCCGATCGGCAGGTTGACCAGGAAGATCGACCGCCAGCCGGCCAGCTCGGTGAGCACCCCACCGGCCACCGTGCCGACCGACGCCCCCGCCGCCCCGGTGAAACTGAAGACGGCGATCGCGCGGGCCCGCTCGGCCGGCTCGGGATAGAGCCGGACGATCATGCCGAGGCTGACCGCCATGGCCAGCGCGCCGCCGACACCCTGGCCGAAGCGGGCGCCGACCAGGACGGCCGGCCCGGTGGCCAGCGCGCAGGCCAGCGAGGCCAGGGTGAACAGCGCGATGCCGGCCAGGAAGATCCGCCGCCGGCCGAGCAGGTCGCCGAGGCGGCCGGAGAGCAGCAGCAGCCCGCCGAAAGCGACCAGGTAGGCGTTGACCACCCAGGCCAGGCCGGCGGCGGTGAAGCCCAGGTCGCGTTGCACGGCGGGCAGCGCCACCGCGACGACGCTGCCGTCCAGGATGATCATCAGGCTGCCGGCGCAGAGCACGAGCAGCGCCGGCCAGCGGGACGGGACCGAACGGTCCATCGGAACGCCTCCTTGGTGCATGGTTTGTTACCGACGCCATCGTCTGTGACCATGAGTGAGGGCGGAAGGAGGCACTGTGATGTCCCAGAGGAACAGCGATGTGTCCGCGCTGGTCGAGCTGACCTGCGCGCCGGGGAACGTGCCGTTCACCACAGGTCAGGCCCGGGCGTGCACCGTCCGCGAGGTGCTCGACCGGGTCGGCGGCAAGTGGAGCATCAGCATCCTGGTGTCCGCCTCGAATGGCCCGGTGCGCTTCACCGAACTGGAGCGGCACATCGAGGGGATCAGCCGCCGGATGCTCACGCTGACCCTGCGCAACCTGGAACGCGACGGCCTGCTGCACCGCACGGTCTATCCGACCGTCCCACCCAAGGTCGAGTACACGGCGACCCCGATGGCGTTGGAGCTCTACGAGTCGCTGGTGGCGCTGACCAGCTGGGCCGAGCGGCACCGCCGGGGCATCGCCGAGGCGCGGACCAGGTACGACGCGGAGCACGCCGGTTAAACCGGGCCGGGGTGTGGGGAACGCCACCGTGGCAATCTGACCGATCGGTCAGGGTCTGACCGATCGGTCAGGCATGCTGGTCTGCGGGAGGTGGACCGGTGATGGCCAGAGCGGTGTCCGAGACGCACGGCGAGATCCTCGCCGCGGCGGCGCGACGGTTCGCGGTGACCGGCTACCGGGGCACCTCGTTGCAGGACATCGCCCGCGAGGTCGGCTGCTCCAAGGCCACCGTGCTCTACCACTTCGCCAACAAGGAAGCCCTGCTCGCCGAGCTGATGGCCCCGGCCATCGCCGTCCTGCAGGAGCTCGACGACCGGCTCACCGGCCTGACCGGCGGGGCCGCCCAGCAGGTCGCCGCCGCGGGCTTCGTCGACCTCGCGGTGCGCTTCCGGCGGGAGATCGCGCTGCTCCGCGGCGAGTTCCCGGAGCTGCTGGCCCAGCCGGCCTTCGCGCACATCCAGCAGATCTCCGAGCGCCTGCGGGACGCCTTCGCCGGGCACTCCGACCGGCCAGGCGCCCGGATCGCCGCGCTGGTGCTGCTCGCCGGCATTTCCGAGGCGTGCGCCGAGTTCGTCGACGTTCCCGACGACGAGTTGCGCCCCGCCCTGCTCGCCCTCGTCCGGCGGGCCGTCGAGCCCGTCGAGTCCCCCCTGCCCCAACCACCCACGACCGAGGACAAGGAATCCTGATGGCCACCCTGCTCTACCGGCTCGGCCGGGGCGCGCTGCGTCGGCGACGGCTCGTCGTCGCGCTCTGGCTCGTCGTACTCGTCGTCGCCGGCCTGGCCGCGGCGACCCTGCGCGGCCCGACGGCGAGCAACTTCACCATGCCCGGCACCGAGAGCCAGCGGGCGCTCGACCTGCTCGCGCAGCAGTTCCCCGCAGCCAGTGGCGCCACCGGCACCATCGCGGTCAAGGCACCGGGTGACGGCCAGTTGGCCAGCCCGCAGGGCCAGGCCGTGGTGCAGGAGATCGTCCAGCAGGCATCGACACTGCCCGGCGTGGTCGGCGCCGTCGACCCGTTCCAGGTCGGCGCCGTCTCGCCCAACGGCCGGTACGCGCTGGTCCAGGTCCAGTTCGCCACCGGAGCGGACGAGGTGACCGACGAGCAGAAGACCGCGTACGAGCAGGTCGGCGCGGCGGCCGAGGCGCAGGGCTGGCAGGTCGCCCCGGGCGGCGAGGTGCTGGGCGGTGAGCCGGAGATCGGCTCCACCGAGGCGCTCGGTGTGCTGGTCGCCGCGATCGTACTGATCATCACGTTCGGCTCGCTGGTGGCCGCCGGCATGACGATGCTCAACGCCCTCATCGGCGTGGGCGTCGGCATGGCCGGCCTGTTCGCGCTGAGCAGCGTCGTGCAGTTGACCAGCACCGCGCCGATCCTGGCGCTGATGCTCGGCCTCGCGGTCGGCATCGACTACTCGCTGTTCATCACCTCCCGGCACCGGCAGAACCTGCTCGACGGCCTGTCCCCCGAGGAGGCGGTCGGCCGGGCCGTGGGTACGGCCGGCTCCGCCGTGGTCTTCGCGGGCGCCACCGTCGTCATCGCCCTGGCCGGGCTCGCCGTGGTGGACATTCCGTTCCTCACCGTGATGGGTCTCGCCGCCGCCGGCACGGTCACCGTCGCGGTGCTCGTCGCCATCACCCTCCAGCCCGCGCTGCTCGGCTTCGCCGGTCGCCGGGTGCTTCCCCGCCGGCTGCGCTCGGTCACCGCCGACAGCATCCCGGCCGACGACACGGACGCCGACCGCCCGGCTACCGCCACCGCGCGGTCCGAGGACCGGTCCGGCTTCGGCTTCCGCTGGGCGCGGCTGGTCACCCGGTTCCGCGTACCGGTCATCCTCGTCGGCCTGCTCGGCCTCGGAGTCCTCGCGCTGCCCACGCCGGACATGCGGCTGGCCCTGCCGGACGCCTCCACGGCGGCCGCCGGCTCGCCCGCCCGGGTGTCGAACGACCTGACCACCGAGGGCTTCGGTGCGGGCTTCACCGGCCGCCTCGCGGTGGTGGTCGCGGGCGACACGCCACAGGCCACCTCGGCCGCGGTGCCGCAGGTCACCGCGCTGCTCCAGCGCACCGACAACGTGCTCGCGGTGGCGCCGGCGCAGCTCAGCCCGGACGGCCGGACCGCCCTGCTCGGGGTGGTGCCGAAGACCGGCCCGACCGACGAGGCCACCGAAACCCTGGTGCACGACATCCGTGCCTCCGTGGGCGGGATCCGCGACGCGGACGTGCTGCTCACCGGCGTCACCGCGATCGGCATCGACGTCTCCGAGAAGCTCTCCGACGCGCTGCCGGTCTATCTGCTGCTGGTGGTCGGGCTCTCGGTGCTGCTGCTGATGCTGGTGTTCCGTTCGCTGCTGGTGCCGGTCAAGGCCGCGCTGGGCTTCCTGCTGACCGTCGCCGCCACGTTCGGCATCACGGTGGCGGTCTTCCAGCAGGGGCACCTCGCCGACCTCGTCGGCCTGGACACCCCGGGCCCGCTGATCAGCTTCCTGCCGATCCTGCTCATCGGGATCCTGTTCGGGCTCGCGATGGACTACGAGGTGTTCCTGGTGTCCCGCATGCGGGAGGACTTCGTGAACGGCGAGTCGGCCCGGCAGGCCACCATCAGCGGCATGGGGCACGGCGCCCGGGTGGTCACCGCCGCCGCACTCATCATGATCTCGGTCTTCGGAGGCTTCGCCTTCCTGGAGGATCCGGTGATCAAGTCGATGGGCTTCGCGCTCGCCGTGGGTGTGGCCATCGACGCCTTCGTGGTGCGGATGACCATCGTTCCCGCAATAATGTCGCTGCTCGGCGACCGCGCCTGGTGGCTCCCGCGCTGGCTCAACCGCGCCCTACCGAACGTCGACATCGAGGGTGAAGGCCTGCGCGCGAAGCTCACGGACCGCACCCCGGCCGGCGTCTGACCCTCCCGCTGCCCGGCCCGGTCAGACGCCGGCGGGGTAGGTCTCCATCTCGCCGGAGACGGCCGGGACGGGCAGCGGGTGCAGGGCGGTGGTCTCGTCGCACCAGATGAAGGCGTCGTAGCGTTCGCCGAGTCGGGTGGGCACGTAGTTGCCCCAGGACTCGAAGGACGGGTCGTAGACCACTCCGATCGCCCGGTGGTCCGCGGTGCCGGTGACCCAGCCCGGCTGGTCGTCGCCGCCGAAGACCAGCACCGCCCGCTCCGGCATCAGCTGGTGCAGCCGCCGCTCCACCGATCCCTCCCGGGCCGGCGGGACGACCATCGCCTCGGCCGGTGACCCCCATCGGGGGGCGGCGATCGCCGTACCCCGGTAGCTGCCGAAGCCGATCAGCGCCACGGCGTCGTCGCCGTGCCGCTCCCGGGCCAACTGGCCGATGTTGATCATCCCGTCGGTGACCATGTCGGTGGCCCGGGCGTCCCCGACGTGGGTGTTGTGCGCCCAGACGATCCCGCGGGCGTCCGGGCCGTACCGGTCCAGCAGCCGGTCCAGGGTGTCCTGCATGTGGATGTCGCGGATGTTCCACGAATCCGGTCCGCCGGTCACCATCGCCCGGTAGTAACGCTCCGCGCCGGCCACCACCTCCGCGTTCTGCCACGCCGAGAAGCGGTCCGGGCCGTCGGAGAGTGCCTGCTCCCGGGTCCTGGCCAGCAGTCGCACCACCTCCTCCTCGCACCGGGCGGAGACGAACCGGCTGGCCGCGCCGTACTCCTCGACCCGCTTGCCGTACGGCTCGAAGCACCGGTACGCGTCCTGCGCCGCCTCCAGCGAGGTCGGATCCTCCTCCCCCAGATAGTCGAAGATCGCCTGCATCGACTCCCAGAGGCTGTACACGTCGAGCCCGTGGAATCCAGCCCGTTGGCCCTCCGCGCGCTCCAGGTTCCACGCCCGCAGCCAGCGGCAGAACCGAGCCACCTCGGCGTTGGCCCACATCCAGGTCGGCCACCGCTCGAACCGCTCGAGCGCCGCCTGCGGGTCGAGAGCGCCGCCCGGCGCACCGGTGACCGAGCGGTGCACCCGGTCACAGTCCGGCCAGTCGCCTTCGACGGCCACGAACGAGAAGCCGCACTCCGCGATCAGCCGGCGGGTGAGCTGCTCGCGCAGCCGGTAGTAGTCGTAGCTGCCGTGGGTGGACTCGCCGATCATCACCACCCGGGCGTCCCGGACGCGCTCCAGCAACGGGTCGAAGTCGCTCGGCGCGCCGAGCCGCTGAACCAGCATGTCCGCGGCTACCCGGCGGCCGCTCCGACAAACCGTCGGCGCGCCGCCGGGCGACACGCCGTCCGCCGGCCGCCCGGCCGACCGGTGTACGCGTACGACGAGCGGGTAGCCGGCCGGCATGACCGTCACCGGGATTCAGTTGCAGGAGTACCTGGCCGGGCTCGACTACCCGGTCTCCCGCGAGGACCTGGTCCGCTGGGGCCAGGAGAACGGGGCCAGCACGGCGATGTTGCAGATGTTCCAGGCGTTGCCGATGGAGCAGTTCGAGTCCCCGGACGAGCTGAACGCGGCGCTGACAACCCTCTCCTGACCCCGCTGCGGTCAGCGGGCGTGCAGCAGTCGGAAGAGGACCAGCCACTGCTCCGGCCAGACGTACCCGACCGGGGTGTCCGGCGCCGTCCGGGTGGCGCGCAGCGCCGCGGCCACCCGGGCCGGCGGGTGGTGCCGGCGCAGGGTCGCCGCCAGCGAACCGCCGACGCCCTCGAAGCCCACCGCCACCAGCCTTCGGTACGCCGGCAGGGCGGCCCGGGGCAGCAGCGGCTCCGCCCGTCGGTCGATCCGCAGGATCCCGGCATCCACCGCAGGCACCGGCCGGAACGCGGTACGCGGCACCCGCCCGGCAAGCCGCCAGTCGACCTCCGGCCAGGTCGACACGGTGAGCCGGGTCCACCGGCCGTAGTCGCCACTGCGGCGACGGGCGTACTCCAGCTGGGTGAGCAGGGTGGCCGAGCGCAACCGGGGCGCGGCCAGGCACCACCACACCACCGCGGACGTCAGCGACCACGGGATGTTGCCGACCACCGCGAACGGCTCCGGTGGCGGCTCGGCGGCGAGGAAGTCGGCCTGCCGGTGCTCGACGTTGGGCAGGGCCGCGCAGACGGCAACCAGCTCCCGGCCGGCGGCCGGGTCCACCTCGTACGCCGTCAGTCGCCCGCAGCGGGCGGCGAGCGGTCGGGTCAGCTGGCCGCGACCGGCGCCGACCTCCAGCAGGAGCCCGTCCGGATCGGGGTCGGCCGCGCGGACGAGCCGTGCCACCGCGGCCCGGTCGACGAGAAAGTTCTGGCTGAGTACGCGACGGGACCGGTCGCGTTCGGTTGGTCGGAAGTTGCGGGGCGCCACGGGTCGTCGTCCTGTCTGTCGCCGTTCGGCGACGGGCTGGACAGGCAGCCGGGATTCCGGGCCTGTCCGAGTGGATCGGGACTCGGACGGCCCTGGACGATGACACGGGTACGCGAAGGTGCGGCGGCGACGGGGCGGCAGCCCCGTGCGGCGGCAGGAATGAGCCGATCAGCAGCGGCGGGGCTCAACCCCGGCGCACCGCGGAGATGGACCGATCAGCGGCGGGTCGCGTCCCGGCCGGCCAGGGCCGGACGCCGGACTCGCGGGCGGGACACCAGCATCGGGCCCCAGGCGGCCGGCGTACCGACCCCCTCGATCAGGGCATGCGTAAACATCCCGCCACCCTAACCAACCCCCCACGTCAACCCCACCGATTAACGCCCACCCGCCCCCGCCGCCCGGTGATCAAGAGGTTTGCGTCACGACACGCCGCGCCGGTTGACGCAAACCTCTTGATCAACAGGCGGCGGGGGCGGGGTGCGGATGGGGGGTTACGGGAGGGGGATGGTGCGGGATTCGGCGCGGGCGGTTTCGGCGGCGGCGAGAATGGCGACGACCTCACGGCCGAACCGGACGTCGCAGCGGTGGTCGCGGGTGCCCGCCCGCACCTGCTCCACGAGCTGGTCGATCGCCACACCGAACGCCGTGGCCGGGTCGTTGTCGCCGACCGGGACGGTCTCGATGCCGTTCTCGCCGTAGAACACGAACTCGCGGGTCATCGACTCGCTCGGGGCGTCCAGGGAGAGCGAGGCGCTGCTGGTGGCGCCACCGTCGTGGGTGAGCAGCAGGTGCACCATCCCGCTCGGTCCGTCCATCGCGGCCACCCGGGTCACCCGACCCAGCACCGGCAGGATGATGGAGAGCGCGTGCGGGGCGATGTCCCAGAGCGCGCCGTGCTCCCGGCGCCACAGCGAACCGCCGTACGGGCTGCCCTCCTGGAAGATCGAGGCGAACGCGACGGTCCGCCCGTGCTGCCAGCCCCCGGCGGCTGCGGTGGCGGCGAGGAACGCGGTCACGTTCGGCTGGAACCGCTGGGTGAAGAAGACGACCGAGGCGACCCCCGACGCCTCCGCCGCCGCGACCACCCGGTCGGCGTCCTCGACGGTCAGCGCCAGCGGCTTGTCCAGCAGCAGGTGCCGGCCGGCGGCGGCCGCCCGGGTCGCGATGTCGGCCTGGATGTTCGGCGGCAGCGCGACCGCGACCGCGTCGCACACCTCGAGCAACGCGTCGACGTCGGCGTACGCCGGCACCCCGTACCGCTCGGCCAGCGCGGCGGCCCGCTCCGGGTTGCGCCCCCAGACGCCGACCAACTCCGCGTCCGGGTGTGCGTGCAGCGCCTTCCCGTGCGTCTCGATCGCCCAGTGACCGGTGCCGAACAAGCCGAACCGCAGCACGTGTACCTCCGCCGTTTCCCCGCACCGCGACGACGCCACGGGCGTGATCCACGCTAGTCGCCCCACCAGCCGTGACGGCGGCGGGTCGACCAACCCCGAGCCCGCAGGTTCCGGTCTCCGCCCGGCCGGCCATGGCCCGGCCGCTCGACAGCGGTGGCGGAGGACAGCGAGGCAGGGTCGCCGACGTACTACGACGGTTAGTAGGCTGTGCCGGTGACCGAGGCAACGACCGGGTGGGGCCGATGACCAGTGCGGCAGCGGCCAACTCGCCGGTGGACGGGATTCTCGCGACGGCGTCGATCGTGCTGTCGTTGCTCGTCGCGGTGTGGGCACTGGTGGCGGCGGTACGCCACCGGCCACCGGACCGGGTGCAGTTCGCCGGCCTGGCCGTCCTGGAACTGGCACTGCTCGCGTTGAGCGTGCTGGCGCTGGTCGCGGTCGGCGGCGGGGATCGGCCCGGCGAGCCCGGCGCCTTCTTCGGCTACCTCGTCACGCTGGTCTGCCTGCCGCCGCTGGCCTGGGTGCTGGCCCGGATGGAGCCGACCCGCTGGGGTTCGGCGATCGTCTGCGCGGTCTGCCTGGTGGCCCCGGTGGTGGTCGTCCGATTGCAGCAGACCTGGGAGGTCATCGGTGGTTGAGACACGACCGGCCCGGCGCGCGACGAACACCGGTCCGGGCCGGCTGCTGATCGCGGTCTACCTGCTCTTCGCCATCGCGGCGACCAGCCGGGCAGGCCTGCAGATCGCCACGAGGTTCGACGAGGCGCCGGTGGCGTACCTGCTCTCCGCGCTGGCCGCGCTCATCTACATCGTCGCCGCGGTGGGGTTGGCCCGTGCCGGGCACACCGGCCGACGGGTCGCGCTGGCCTGCTGTTCACTGGAGCTGGTCGGGGTGGTCGCGGTCGGCATCCTGAGCCTGGCCGACAAGGAACTCTTCCCCGACGAGACGGTCTGGTCGCAGTTCGGCAGCGGGTACGGCTACATCCCGCTGGTGCTGCCGGTGCTCGGCCTGTTCTGGCTCTGGCGCACCCGCCGCGACCCCGCCTGAACGACCCGCGCACACGTCGAGGGCGCTCCCTCGTGCATGGAGCGCCCTCGACGGGTACGGGTCAGTTCCGCGGGCCGCCGGCCACGTAGATGACCTGGCCGGAGACGAATCCCGCCCCCTCGCTGGCCAGGAACGAGATGGTGTGCGCGACGTCCTCCGGCCGGCCCGGGCGACGTACCGGGATCTCGGCGGCGGCGTGCTTCTGGAGGTCCTCGAAGTCCACCTTCATCCGGGCGGCGGTGGCGGCGGTCATGTCGGTGACGATGAAGCCGGGCGCCACCGCGTTCACGGTCACCCCGAACGGTCCCAGCTCGATGGCGAGGGTCTTGGTGAAGCCCTGGAGACCGGCCTTGGCGGCGGCGTAGTTCGCCTGGCCCCGGTTGCCCAGCGCGGAGGTGCTGGACAGGTTGACGATCCGCCCCCACCTGCGGTCCACCATGTGCTTCTGGGCGGCCTGGCTGAACAGAAACGCGCCACGCAGGTGCACCCCCATGACCGTGTCCCAGTCGGCGTTGGTCATCTTGAACAGCAGGTTGTCGCGGAGCACCCCGGCGTTGTTGACCAGCACGGTGGGCGCGCCCAGCTCGGCGGCGATCCGCTCCACGGCGGCTTCGACCTGGGCCCGGTCGGAGACGTCGGCGCCGACGCCGAGGGCCCGGCCGCCGGCACCGGCGACGGCGTCCACGGTCTCCTTGGTGGCCGCCTCCTCGATGTCGACCACGGCGACGGCCATGCCGTCGGCGGCCAGCCGGCGGGCGGTGGCCGCACCGATACCGCGTGCGGCTCCGGTGACGATGGCGACGCGGGGCTCCTCCGACATGATTACCTCCGGGTAACTTGGCTCGGTCGGTGGAGCTTAACCCGTCCCCACCGAGCCCCGACAGAGCCGGATCCAGCGGTAGCCGTAGCCGGAGAGCTTGACCGCGCCGAGCTTGCCCAGCTCTCCGTAGCCGCGGTCGGCGAGCACGTCGTTCGGCAGGTCGGCCTCCGCCTCCAGGGTGCTCAGGTCCACCTCGACGTCGTCGGCGCCCAGGTTGTGCAGGAAGACCATCGTCCCGGTCGGCCCGTCCGCCCGGTGCGCCAGCACCCCGGCCGGCGCGGGCACGTCGATGTGGGTGGTCGAGCCGGAGCCGACCTCCGGTGCCTCACGCAGCGTCCGCATCATGCGTTCGAACCAGGCGAGCAGCGACTTCGAGTCACCGCGCTGGGCCGTGACGTTGACCCTCTGGTAGCCGAACTCACCCTTGTCGATCACCGGGCGGACCAGCTTCTCCGGGTCCGCTGTGGAGAAGCCGGCGTTCGGCTGGTACGACCACTGCATCGGGGTACGGATCGCCTCCCGGCCGGGCAGCGACAGGTCCTCCCCCATCCCGATTTCCTCGCCGTAGCGCAGCACCGGCGTGCCGCGCAGCGAGAACTGGAGGGCGTACGCCAGCTCGATGCGACGCCGGTCGTTGCCGAGCATCGGGGCAAGTCGGCGGCGGATGCCCCGGTCGTAGATGCGCATGTTCTCGTCCGGGCCGAACTGCGCGTACACCTGGTTGCGCTGTTCGGTGGTGAGCCGGGACAGGTCGATCTCGTCGTGGTTACGCAGGAAGGTGGCCCACTGCCCACCGACGGGCAGCGTCGGGGTGTCCCGCAGCGCCTCGATCAGCGACTCCGGATCCTGTCGGGCGAGGGCCAGCATGAGTCGACCGTTGAGCATGAAGTCGAAGAGCATGTGGATCCGGTTGCCGGAGCCGCCGGCGTCACCGAAGAACGTCGGCAGCTGGTCCGGCTCGACGTTCGCCTCGGCCAGCAGGACCGCGTCGCCGCGCCGCCACTGCACGTGCTGGCGCATCTCGGTGAGGAACTCGAAGTCCTTCGGCGAGTTCGGGTTGCCCGGCTCGGTCAGCTCGATGATGAACGGCACCGCGTCCATCCGGAAGCCGGAGACGCCGAGCTGGAGCCAGAACGACATGACCTTCTTGATCTCCGCCCGGACCTCCGGGTTGGCGAAGTTGAGGTCCGGCTGGAACTTGTAGAACCGGTGGTAGAACCACGCCTTGGCGGTGCGGTCGTAGCTCCAGGTCTCGTTCTGCTCACCGGGGAAGACCATGCCCTGGTGCCGGTCGGCCGGCTCGGTGTCGGACCAGACGAACCAGTCGCGGTACGGCGAGTCCGGCGACGAGCGGGCGGACTGGAACCACGGGTGCTCGTCGGAGGTGTGGTTGACGACCAGGTCGATGATCACGCGGATGCCACGGTTCTGCGCCTGGTGCAGCAGCTCCGCGAAGTCGCCGAGGGTGCCGAAGCGCGGGTCCACGTTGTAGAAGTCCGTGGCGTCGTAGCCGTCGTCGCGGTTGGGTGACGGGTGGATCGGGTGCAGCCACAGGCAGGTCACGCCCAGCCGGGCCAGGTAGTCCAGCCGGCCGATCAGCCCACGGATGTCACCAACCCCGTCGCCGTCGGAATCGGCGTACGTGTCGATGTCGAGGCAGTAGACGACGGCTTCGGAATACCAACGGTCACCCATGCCGGAGGAACTTCTCCCGTGGATCGGCGCGGCAAACCCGGCCGACGGGCGGCGGAGCCGGGACGGTCGCTTCCGGCCGGTACCGTGCCGGTCATGGAGATCGACCTCGTACCGCCGAGCGAACCGTTGGACTGGGCCCGGGGCGGCTGGCTGTATCCGCCGGTCCGCGCCGAGGAGAGCCCGGCCGGCGAGTTGGTCGTCGAACCGGCGGCGGAGAGCGACCTCTGGCGGCGGACCAGCTACGGGTTCGTGCACGACAACGGCCCCGCCCTGCTCGCCCCGCTGCCGGTCGGCAGCGCCATGGAGGTGAGCTTCCGGCTCGACCTCACCGGGCAGTTCGACCAGGCCGGTGCGCTGGTCCGGGTGGACGAGCGCAACTGGATCAAGGCCGGTGTCGAGGTGAGCGACGTCGAACTCCAGCTCGGCGCGGTGGTGACCCGGGAGTTCTCCGACTGGTCGGTGGCACCGGTGCCGGAGTGGGCGGGCCGGGAGGTGACGGTCCGGGTCAGCCGGGCCGGCGACGCGCTGACCGTCCGGGCGCGGATCGACGACGAACCGTGGCGGCTGGTCCGGCTCGCCCCGCTGGACCCGACGGCCGAGGCCACGGCCGGGCCGTTCTGCTGCGCGCCGGTCCGCGCCGGCCTCACCGTGGTGTTCACCGGCTGGCGGCAGGGGCCGGCCGACACCGCGCTGCACCCGGAGCACTGACCGGCACGGCGAGGTGGCCCGGCTCACCGGCAGGTGTGGCCGGGCACCGATCGGGTATGACCATCCGATCCCCCCGGCCGCCGACCCGGAAGGACCGACCATGGCGCTCGCCCAGAATGTCGACCCGACCAGGTTCACCGGGTTGACCGGCTGGGTGGCCACCGTGATCGAGGGGATGGGGCCGGTCGGTGTCGCGCTGCTGGTGGCGCTGGAGAGCATCGTCCCGCCCATTCCCAGCGAGATCGTGCTGGCGCTCGCCGGCTACCTGGCCAGCGAGGGCCGGTTCAACGTGGTGCTCGTGGTGGTGGCCGCGACGGTCGGCTCGCTGGCCGGCGCGCTGGTGCTCTACTGGCTCGGCGCGGCGCTGGGTGAGGAGCGGCTCAAGCGCTGGCTGGACCGCATCCCGCTGGTGGACGCCGACGACCTGGAGAGGGCCGACCGCTGGTTCGAGCGGCACGGCCGGTGGGCGGTGCTGATCGGCCGCGTCGTGCCGGTGGTCCGCAGCCTGGTCTCCGTCCCGGCCGGGGCGAACCGGATGCCGCTGGGCGAGTTCATCCTGCTCACCACGATCGGCAGCGGGGTGTGGAACGCCCTCATCGTCGGCGCCGGTTACGCGCTCGGCAGCCGCTGGCAGGACGTCGAGCGGTACAGCGACTGGTTCAACTACGCGATCGTCGCGGTCTTCGTCGTCATGGTGGTCGGCTGGGTGATCCGCAAGGTCCGCCGTCGCCGGACGCGCGACGACCGGCGGTCGGTGACCGCCGGTCGCTGATCCGCGTGCCCGCTCAGCCGAACTGGGCGTTCAGCGGCGGAAAGTGAACCAGTTGACGTTGACGAAGTCGTTGGGCTGCCCACTGGTGAAGGTGAGGTAGACGGTGTGCCGGCCGGTCACGCCGCTGACGTTGCCGGGCACCGAGCGCCAGCTCTGCCAGCCGCCGGTGTTGCCGATCGCGAAGCTGCCGATCAGCGCGGCGGTCGGGCTGTCCAACCGCACCTCGACCAGACCGCTCACCCCACCGCCGGCCCCGGAGGCCACCCGGGCCACGAAGTCCCGGGGCACTGCGGAGCCGAACTCGACGCCGTCGTAGCGCGCCCAGTCCCCGTTGCGGAGCGCGGCGATGTTCTGCCCGCCCTCGGCGCACGCCTCGACGAGCACCCCGTTCTGCCCGTTGAACGCCTCGGCCTGGATCTGCCCGTACGCGTCCCTGCTGCCGCCGGGCGGCGGGGTGGTGGGCGGCGGGGTGGTCCCGCCGCCGCGGCGGTACACCGCCACGTAGTCGACCAGCATCGGCCGACCGGGGACGGTCGCCGCGGTCGGCGTGCCGCTGCCCGCCACCCCGTTCGGGAACGTCCCGCCCATCGCCACGTTGAGCAGCAGGAAGTAGCCGGCGTGCGAGGTCATCTGCGACCAGGCCGGCTCGCCGACCCGGCTCTGCGTGACGGTGTGGTAGAGCTGCCCGTCGACGTACCAGCGCAGTTGCTGCGGGCTGATGGAGACGTCCCACTCGAACCGGTAGGTGTGGAACGCGGACTGGCAGCTCGCGCCCGGGCAGGCCCGGGAAGCGCCGATGCCGTTGAACTCGTCGCACGGTCCGCCCGGCGCGACGCCGCAGTGCAGCACTCCCCAGACCGAGTTGATGCCGTTGACGTTCTCCATCACGTCGAACTCGCCGATGCCCGGCCAATTCTGATAGTTGCCCCGGTAGGGTGCGCCGAGCGCCCAGAACGCCGGCCAGTAGCCGGCCGCCGCGGCGCCGGTGACGTTCGGCATCTGGATCCGGCCCTCGATGGCCAGCACACCGCCGGCCAGGGCCTTGAAGTCGCTGCGCACGGTCTCGATCCGGGCGGAGGTCCAGCCGCCCCCACCATCGCGCAGCGGCGTGATCCGCAGGTTGCCACCACCGTCGTGGCTGACGTTGGCGGTGCTGGCGGTGTAGTTCTGGATCTCTCCGGTGCCCCAGTTGGCCGGGCCGCCGGGGTAGTTGTGGCCGGTGTCGATGATCCAGTTGGCCGGCGACGGCAGGGTGCCGACGGCGCCGGTGAAGTCGTCGCTCCAGACGGTGCTCCAACCGGCGGCGGGGGGCGGCACGGCGGCCTGCGCGGTCACGGTGATCCCGGCCAGGGCGGTGGTGGTGGCGACGAGCAGGACGGACGCCAGCATCCGGCGTCGGACGGGCGGGGCGGCGATGGCCGCCGGAGGAGGTGACATGGATGTGCCTCTCTGCGGGGACGGGTCGAGAGAGCGCTCTCTCAGAGTTGTACGTCCCAACGAAACAGTTGTCAACGTCGATCTATATCGGCGCGCGCCGGAGTGGCCTGCGGCCGGCGGAGCACCACCTGCTCCAGTGCCGACCAGGCGGTCGTGGTCACCAGGTAGATGACCGCCGCGAGTGGCAGCACCAGCGCCACCAGCACCGTCGTGAACGGCAGCAGGGGCAGCAGCCGACCGAGCGTCGCCGCACCCGGGCCCTCGGTGGGCGTACCGGCCACCGTGCCGACCGCCGCCGACGCCCGGCGGGCCCGCCGCGACGACCACCAGGCCAACACCAGCAGCGCCGCCAGCAGTACGGCGAAGAGCGGACCGGCCGCCCCGGCCAGCCCGTCGCCGAGGTGGTGGCCCAGCGGCACCCCGGCCAGCCGCTCCTGGAGCAGCCCGGTGCCGCCCTCACTCGTGGTGAACAGCCGGTACAGCACCAGCAGGAACGGTGCCTGGAGCAGCAACGGCAGGCAGCCGGCGATCGGGTTGGCGCCGGCCGAGCGGTACAGCCCGAACAGTTCGCTCTGGAGCTTCGTCGGGTCGTCGGCGTACCGCCGCTGAAGATCACGGACCTGCGGGGCGAGCGCCGCGCGGCGCCGCTCCCCGCGGACCTGGGCGACGGTGAGCGGCGAGATCAGCAACCGCACGGCGATGGTGAGCAGCACGATGGCGGCGGCGGTCGCCATGCCGCCGGCCAACGGTTCGAGCAGATCGGTGAGCCAGGACAGCGCGGTGCCGGCGGCGCCGACCACGCCGGTCAGAGGTGCGAAGGCGAGCATGGGAAACCCCTCGGTCCGATTCCGGTGGGTCCTCCCCCGGCGGCGTCCGCCCGACGGGAGAACCGATGACGGCGGGATCGGCCGCGCGGCGGCGTCGCGCTACGCGGCCGAGGGGTGCCCGGGTGCGCGGGGGCGGGGCCGGCCGGCCGCGTCGGGGTCGACCTGCCGGGGCACCCGGCGACCACGGGAGCGGGCCCGCAGCCCGGTCCAGCGCCGGGCGACGCCCGGCACTCCCGAGCGACCGGGCACGCGCGCCGCGAGCAGCACGGCGAGCAGCACCAGGGCGGTCAACGCGACGCCGGCGAGCAGGTCAGCCGGGCGCAGCGCGAGCAGGGTGAGCTGCGCGAACGTGGAAATCCACGCAACCCCGAGAAGCCCCACCGGTACCGGCACGGGTTCAGCCTAGGGCCCGGTGTCACGCCAGCCGATCGAATCGCGGCCACCCGTCGGCACGTGGGGGGCGAACCCGGCGGCGGCCGACACGCGGTGCGCGACGCGCGGTGTCCGCCCGACACGCGGTCCGACGCGCCGTCACCACGTTTCCCGCCATCGCCACGGTGGGTAACCAAACGACCGACCGACGCGGACGGACCGCGACCGGCAGGAACGGACGGTGGTGGCGATGACCGGCCAGGTGGCGGAGGTGCCCAGCGGGACGACCGCGGGGACCGAATTGCTCACCGTGGGTGTCGAGGAGGAGTTCCTGCTCGTCGACCCGCACACCGGGGCCGCGGTACCCGCCGTCGACCTGGTCCTCGAACAGGTGCCGGCGGAGCTGCGCGGGCAGGTGGAGCGGGAGTTCCAAACCAGCCAGATCGAGATTGGCAGCCCGCCCGGCCTTGAGCTCTCCTCGATCCGGCACTCCCTGACCGTGCTGCGCGGGGCGCTCGCCGACGCCGCCGAGCGGGCCGGCGTACGGCTGCTGGCCATCGGCACCGGGCCGGTCGACGGTCCGGTGCCGCCGGTGGTCGACAAGCCCCGCTTCGACCGGATGATCGAACGGTTCCGGCTGCTCGTCCCGGGTCCCGGCAACAACGGCATGCACGTGCACGTGGGTGTCCCCGACCCGGAGACCGGCGTGCAGGTGCTCAATCACGTCCGGCCCTGGCTGCCGATGCTGCACGCCGTGACCACCAACTCCCCGTTCGCCCGCGGCGAGGACACCGGCTACGCCAGCTGGCGCTCGGTGGAGTGGGAACGCTGGCCGTCGGTGGCGCCGACGCCCTGGCTGGAGTCGCACGAGCACTACGAGCGGCTGATCCGCCAGTTGATCGCCAGCGGGGTGATGCTCGACGAGGGGATGCTCTACTGGTACGCCCGGCTGTCGGCGAAGTACCCGACCGTGGAGCTGCGGATCGGCGACGTCTGCCCGTCGGTGGACGACGCCGTGCTGGTCGCCGCGCTGGTCCGGGCCCTGGTGGCCACCGCCATGTCGGACGTCGAGGCCGACCGACCCGCGCTGCCCACCGACCACCACCTGCTGGTCGGCGCACACTGGCGGGCCGCCCACGACGGCCTGGAGGGCGACGCCGTCGACGTCACCACCGGCGAGCTGCGCCCGGCGTGGGAGCTGCTGGACCGGTTCGTGGAACGCATGCGACCGGCGTTGGAGCAGCACGGCGACTGGGCCGAGGTGACCGACCTGCTGAGCGTGCTGCGCCGGCACGGCAGCGGCGCGGGGCGGCAGCGGGCGGTGTTCGCCCGCACCGGACGGCTGATTGACGTGGTGCAGGACGTGGCGCGACAGACCCGCGGCTGATCACCGCGTGACAGGATGGTCCCGTGGCGCAACGACTGATCGTCATCGGCGGGGACGCCGCCGGCATGTCGGCGGCGTCCCAGGCCCGACGCCGCCGCGTCCGTGACGACCTGGAGATCGTGGTCTTCGAACGCGGCCACTTCACCTCCTACTCGGCGTGCGGCATCCCGTACTGGATCAGTGGCCTGGTGCCCGGCCCGGAGCATCTGATCGCCCGGTCCCCGGAGACGTTCCGCACCGAGTACGCCATCGACGTGCGGATACGCCACGAGGTGACCGCCATCGACCTGGAGCGCCGCGAGGTTGTCGCCCGGGACCTGGAACAGGGCGGCGAGGTCCGCGAGCGCTTCGACGAGCTGATGTACGCCGCCGGCGCGATGCCGGTGAAGCCGCCGTGGGCGGACACCGACGCGGGCGGCGTGTTCGGCATGCAGACCCTCGACGACGGGGCCGCGCTGCGCGACTGGCTGGACAGCGAGCCGCAGCCGCGCCGGGCGGTGGTGGTCGGTGGCGGGTACATCGGCGTCGAGATGGCCGAGGCCCTGATCCAGCGCGGCCTCTCCGTCACCCTGGTCGAGGCGGCCGACCAGCCCATGGCGACCGTGGACGGCGACATGGCCGAGCTGGTCGCCGACGCGATGCGCGGCCTGGGCCTCACGATCCGCACCGGCCTGCGGGTGACCGGCCTGGAGCAGCGCGACGGCCGGGTCTCCGCGGTGGTCACCGCGGAGGGGCCGATCCCGACCGACGTCGTGGTCCTGGGCCTGGGCGTACGCCCCAACGCCGCCCTCGCCGAGGCGGCCGGGCTGCCCATCGGGCCGACCGGCGCGATCCGGGTGGACCGCCGGATGCGGGTCCCCGGCATGCCCGGTATCTGGGCGGCCGGCGACTGCGTGGAGACGCTGCACCGGGTCAGCGGGATGCCGGTGCACATACCGCTGGGCACGCACGCCAACAAGCAGGGCCGGGTGGCCGGGATCAACATCGGCGGCGGGTACGCCACCTTCATGGGCGTGATCGGCACGGCCGTCACGAAGGTCTGCGACCTGGAGGTGGGCCGGACCGGCCTGCGCGAGCGGGACGCCACCGCGGCCGGCTTCGACTTCATCTCCGTGGTCGCCGACTCGACCAACCGGGCCGGCTACTACCCCGGCGCCCGGCGGATGACCGTCAAACTGATCGCCGAGCGACCCAGCGGTCGACTGCTCGGCGCGCAGATCGTCGGCTGGTCCGAGGCGGCCAAACGGATCGACACGCTGGCCGTGGCGCTGTGGAACGGCATGACGGTGGACGATATGACGGCGCTCGACCTGGGCTACGCTCCGCCGTACGCGCCGGTGTGGGACCCGGTGCTGATCGCCGCCCGAAAAGCCGTCGACGTGCTCGCCGCCGTCGACCGCTGACCCGCGCCGCCCGTGGAGGACCCCCCCGTGACGCAGACCCCGACCCGGCCGACCGCGCGCCGACGCCCGACCATGGTCGACGTGGCCCGGCACGCCGGGGTCAGCCTGAAGACCGTCTCCCGGGTGGTGAACGACGAGCCGGTGGGGCAGGAACTGGTCGGTCGGGTGCTGGCCGCCATCGCCGAGCTGGGCTTCCGGCGCAACGACATCGCCCGCAACCTGCGTTCCCGACAGCTCAACGCCACCGTCGGGCTGCTCATCGAGGAGATCGCCAACCCGTTCTACGCCACCATCGCCAGTGTGGCCGCCGAGATCGCCGCCGCGCACGGGACGATGCTGATCACCGCCTCCTCCGAGGAGGACCCGGAGCGGGAACGCGCCCTGCTCCAGGATTTCACCCAGCGCAGGGTCGACGGGCTGCTGGTGGTGCCGGCCGGCCCGGACCACTCGTTCCTGCGCCGCGAGGTCGAGCTGGGCATGCCGGTGGTCTTCCTGGACCGGCCGCCGCAGGGTCTGCTCGCGGACGCCGTGCTGCTGGACAACCAGGGCGGCAGCCGTGCCGGGGTCGGCGCCCTGCTCGACGAGGGGCACCGCCGGGTGGGTGTCCTGCTCGGCGCGCCGAGCGTGCCCACCATTCGTGAGCGGCTGGCCGGCGCCCGGGCGGCGCTGGCCGCCGCGGGGATCGAGCCCGACGAGTCGCTGGTCCGCGACCGGCTCATCGCGCCGGAGGAGGCCGGACGGGCCGTCGCCGCGCTGCTCGACCTGCCGGACCCGCCCACCGCGTTCTTCTGCGGCAACAACCGGATCACCGTCGGCGCCCTGCAGGAGCTGCACCGGCGGGGCAGCGACGCCGCGTTGGTCGGCTTCGACGACTTCGAGTTGGCCCACCTGATGCCCAGGCCGCTCACCGTCGTCGGGTACGACACCCGGGAGCTGGCCCGGATCGCCAGCGAACGGCTGTTCCAGCGGATCGCCGGTGACGACTCCCCACCGTCGACCACCGTGCTCCCCACCCGGCTGCTGCGTCGGGGCCTGACCCCGCCGGCCGCCTGACGGCCGATCGCGCCGACCCGAGACCCGAGCGAGGGTCGGGCCGGCGCGGTGCTCAGCTCACGGCACCGAGCAGGGCCTCCACCTCGGCCCGGCGGGGCGGGTCCGCGCCGCGACGGGCGCAGGTCAGCGCGGCCACCAGCGCGGCCTGCCGGAGCACCCGGGCCCACTGCGCCGGGGTCAGCGCGGCGAGCCGGTCGGCCGGCCGGTCACCGAGGGCGTCGAGGTCGGCCAGCGCGGCCAGCAGGCCGCCGGTGAACGCGTCACCGGCCCCGACGGTGTCGACCACGGTCGTGGGCACCGCCGGCTCCTCGTGCAGCGAGCCGTCCGGGGCGAGCAGCCAGGCGCCGTCGGCACCCCGGGTCACCACCGCGCAGCACACCCCGGCCTCGCGCCACTCGGCCATCACGTCGGACACCGTCCGATCCGGGTAGAGCCAGGCCAGGTCCTCGTCGCTGGCCTTGACCAGGTGGGCGAGGCTCACCTGACGCCGCACCCTCGCCTGCTCCGCCGCCCGGTCGGTGACGATGCTCGGACGCAGGTTGAGGTCGATCGACACGGTGAGCCCGTCCCGGCGGCGTTCGCGGGCAAGCAGGTCCTCCAGTACCTGCGCGCCCGGTGCCAGCGCCAGCGCGAGTGACCCGGTGTGCAGGGCGGTCGCCGGCGAACCCGCAAGTTCGGGCAACTCCTGCGGCGTCCACTGCCAGTCCGCCGTGCCGGCCAGCCGGAACTCGTAGCTGGCCTGCCCGGTGGCGTTCAGGGTGGCCACCGCCACCGAAGTCGGCTGCTCGGCGCGGATCGCCCAGTCCAGGTCCACCTGATTGGCGCTCAGGTGCTCGGCGAGCTGACGGCCGTACTCGTCGGCGCCGAGCCGGGCCAGCAGCCGCACCGGCTGGTCGAGCCGGGCCAGCGTGACCGCCACGTTCGCCGGCGATCCGCCCGGCACCGCCCGCTGCCCCTCGGCGGTGACCACCAGGTCGATGAGCGCCTCACCCGCCACCACGATCACGCGGGCACCTCGCCCGGGGCGAGCGGGCCGGGGCCGCCGAGCGCGTCGGCCGAGCGGGACAGCAGCACGGCCTGGTACGCGTGATAAACGTCCGGCCGGCCGTGCCAGACCGTGCCGGCGGGCTGGTTCCGCGGGTCCAGTTCGTGCCGCCACCCGGCGTCGTCGATCAGGTGGTGGCGCGCGTAGGTCCAGAACACCCGGTACCAGTCGGCGTAGACCGCGTCCCCGGTGCGCCGGTGCAGGGTGATCGCCGCCCCGATCGCCTCGGCCAGCACCCAGTGCATCCGGGAGCGGACGACGGGCCGGTCGTCCCAGTCGATGGTGTAGACGAAGCCGTCGGCGCCATCGACCGCCCAGCCCCGTCGTACGGCGGCGGCGAACAGGGCGCGGGCGTCGGCGAGCAGCCAGCTCGGCGGCTGCGGCAGAACCGCCTCCAGCTCCAGCAGCAGGCGGGCCCACTCCAGCCAGTGCCCGATCGTCGAGCCGTACGGCCGGAACGGGTCGGCGGGCCGGTCCCGGTTGTAGTCGGGCAGCGGTGCCCAGTCGGCGGTGAAGTGCTCGGGCAGCCGCCAGTCGTGCCGGGCGCCCTCGCCGTGCACCAGATGGGTGCCGATCCGCAGCGCCCGGTCGGTCCAGCTCGCGTCGCCGGTGGCGGCCGCGGCGGCGAGGAACGCCTCGACCATGTGCATGCTGCTGTTCGCGCCCCGGTAGTCCTCGGTGACCGTCCAGTCGCGGTTCCAGGACTCGCGGACCGCGCCAACCTCGGCGTCCCAGAACCGGTCCCGCACCACGGCCAGGGCGTCGTCGAGGAGCCGGTCCGCGCCGGGCCGCCCGGCGCGCGCCGCGCCGGACGCGGCGAGCAGCACGAACGCGTGGTCGTACCCGGCCTTGCGCTCGTTGGTGGGCGCGCCCTGCTGGTCGACGGCAGCGAACCAGCCGCCGTACCGGTCGTCGCGCAGCAGCGTGCTGAGCGCGGCGATTCCGTGGTCGACCAGAGCGGCCGCGTCCGGGTCGCCGTTGCGGTGGGCGAGGGCGGACACGTGGGTCATCCGGCAGGTGATCCAGGTGTGCAGCGGCTCGCCGCGGTCCGGGGTGCGGTCGTCGGTCAGCCACCAGAAGCCGCCCTCGGGCCGGACCGCCCGCCGCGCCGTGTCGAGCAGCGTGTGGGTCTGGCCGGCGAGGAACAGATCGAGGTCGGGCAGGTCGGGTGATCCTGCCGGAGCAGGGGTCTTTTCGGCGTCGGATCGGGGCACGTCGGTCATCTCAGCTGGTCACCGTCGGGTAGGGAAGGAACATACGGCCAGGATCGGCGGGCGGACCGGGTCCGCGCCGGGAAACCGCCAACGGGACGCCGCGAACCGGCTGGCCGCGCCGGATGCACAGCGGGGAGGATCATGACGCACGATTCCTCCCTTTTGCCCGTTGACATCGTTGTCACCGCTCAACCCTGCTCCGGCAGCCGGCCGACTGTCAATTCCGGTTCGTCACACCGCACCGGACCAGCCACAGCTGTGGTCAGTAATAGTTGTCGATCGGCTGGCGCGCCTCATCGAACAGCGCCGGCCCCTCGTACCGGACCGGGGGCAGCGGCGGGGTGGCCGGCTTGACCGTCTCGAACTGCTCGCTGGACAGGGCGTACACCACCCGTCCGAGGCCGGACCGGTTGATCGCGGTCGCGCACATCGGGCAGGGCTGGCAACTGGTGAACATGGTGGCGCCGGCGGCCACGTCGGGGGAGAGTTCCCGAGCGGCCCAGCGGGCCAGCTTCAGTTCCGGATGAGCGGTGATGTCCGAGTCGGAGACCACGGTGTTGTGGTCCTCGATCAGGACGACGCCGTCCGCACCGACCAGCAACGAGCCGAACGGTCGTTCGCCGGAAGCCCCTGCCTGCCTGGCGAGTTCCACGGCGCGGCGGAGAAACGTCTCGTCGTCGGGTGTCATCGACCCTCCTGGGATCTGTGGTGGGCGGCCACGGCCGCAAGGGTCCGCCAGGCGCGTTCGGGCTGGCGGATCTCGGTCAGGTCGCCGTTGAACGGGTCGAGCACCACCGTCTCCGCGCCGAGCAGACGGACCTGGTCGATGTCGGCGATGATCTGGTCGATGGCGCCGACCCCGGCGAGCCGGCCCGGGTCGGTGACCGGATCAGGGGTCTCCCGCAGCGCGATACGCGGCATCAACGCGGGCACCGGGCGACCCAGTTCGTCGGCGACGGCCTTCAGCTGTCCGGCTGCCTCGGCCAGCCATCCGGGCGTGACCCGCAGCGGGTGCCAGGCATCACCGAGCAGTGCCGCGCGACGCATGCCGGCTTCGCTGTTGCCGCCGACCCAGATCGGGATCGCACCCGTGTCGTAGTCGTCGGTGTTCTGCCAGGCGTCGCGCATGGCACGCAGGTAATCGTCGGTCAGCGCGCCGCGCCGCCGGAACGGCACGCCGAGCGCCTCGAACTCCTGCCGGGCCCAGCCGACGCCGACACCGAGGACGAGCCGGCCGCCGCTGAGCCGGTTGAGGTTCGCCGCCATCCGGGCGGTGAGCAGCGGGTGCCGGTACGGGACGATGAGCACCGTGGTGCCCAGCCGAATCCGGCGGGTCACCCCGGCCAGCCAGGACAGCGTGGTGAACGGCTCGTAGAACGGCGCCGGATACTGCTCGGCCACGTCCGGGGTCACCGCGATGTGATCGGAGACCATCAGCAGGTCGAAGCCGAGACCCTCGACCGTCTGCGCCCACTGTCGCAACATGTCAGGGTCGGTGCCCGGGGCGAAGTTCGGTACGTTCACGCCAATGTGCACGGGTCCCACGCTAGCCAGTGTGGACCGGCGTGTGAACATCGTGATCCCACAACAGCGCGGTGGATGCCCCAGGATGGCCGGATGGATCTACCCGAGGGACTTGACTGGGTACGTGCGTCACCGGCGGGCCGGGCCTGGCTCGCCACACTCCCGACATGGCTGACGGAGTGCACCGAGCGATGGTCGCTACGACTCGGCTCGCCCTTTCGGTACGCCTACGCCTCCCTGGCGCTCCCCGCCGACCTGCCCGACGGCACTCCGGCGGTTCTGAAGCTCCAGTACCCCGACGAGGACAGCCGGCACGAGGCCGACGCGCTGGCCCACTGGGACGGCGACGGGGCGATCCGGCCGCTCGCACACGACCCGGAACGACGCGCCCTTCTGGTGGAGCGCTGCCAACCCGGCACTCCGCTGCACGAGCTGCCCGTGGACCGGGCGCTGGACGCGGTGACCGGGCTGCTGCCCCGGCTCTGGCGGCCGGCCGGCGCGCCGTTCACCCCGTTGGCCGAGGAGGCCGCCGGCTGGATCGACCGGATGCCCCGCAAGTGGGAACGGGCCGGCCGGCCGTACGAGCGGCGGCTGCTCGACGCGGCGCTCGCCCTGCTCACCGATCTGGCGTCGAGCCAGGGCGAGCAGGTGCTGGTCAACCAGGACCTGCACGCCGGCAACGTGCTTGCCGCCGACCGGGAGCCGTGGCTGGTGATCGACCCGAAGCCGCTGACCGGCGAGCGGGATTTCTCGGTCGTGCCGATGGTGCGCGGTCGGGAGCTCGGCCACTCGCCGGCCGCCGTCCAGCACCGGCTGGACCGGCTCAGCACCGAGCTCGGGCTGGACCGGGAGCGGGTCCGGGGTTGGACGATCGGGCACACGCTGGCCTGGAGTCTCGACGGCGACGCGCTTCTCGCGCACAACGTCGAGGTGGTCCGGTGGCTGCTCGACGAGCAGTGACCGACCGGCCGATCAGGCGGGCTGGCAGGTACGGCACCAGTAGAGGTTGCGCCCGGCCAGCTCGCCGCGGCTGACCTCGGTGCCGCAGACGTGGCAGGGCGCGCCGGGGCGGCGGTAGACGTAGACCTCGCCACCGTGCCGGTCCACCCGGTCCGGCCGCCCCATCGCCTCCGGCAGGTGCGCGTCGCGCACGGTGTCGATCCGGCCGTGCTCGACCGCGAGCCGCATCAACCCGACCAGGTCGACCCAGAGCGCGTCCCAACCGGCACGGGTCAGCCCTCGACCGGGCATCGTCGGCGGCAGCCCGGCCCGGAACAGCGCCTCGGTCACGAAGATCAGCCCGGTACCGGCCACCACCGACTGGTCCAGCAGCAGCGCGGCCAGCGGCGTCGGGCTGCGGGAGATCCGGGCGTACGCCCGCTCGGGATCGGCATCGGCGCGCAGCGGATCCGGCCCGAGGCGGTCTCGCAGTGCGACCACCTCGGGCGGGGTGAGCAGCTCACAGGCGGTGGGCCCGCGCAGGTCCAGCCAGTGCCGGTCGCTGGCCAGCCGCAGCCGCACCTGGCCGACCGGCTCCGGCGGCTCCCCCGACCCGTCGGTGAACTTCCCGTACAGCCCGAGGTGCACGTGCAGCGTCAGCTCACCGGCGTAGTGGTGCAGCAGGTGCTTGCCGTACGCCTCGGTGCTCTCCAGGACGGTGCCGGAGAGCCGGGCGGCGCCCTCGGCGAAGCGGCCCTGCGGGCTGGCGGCGTGCAGCTTGTCCCCGGCGAACAACTCGGCGTGCCGGGCCGCCAGGCGGTGGATGGTGTGTCCCTCTGGCACGGGTGCCAAGGATAGCGAGTCGGCCGTACCCGGGATTGGTGTCAGGAAACGCCCAGGTGGGTATTTCAGGGCGGTACCGCGTGGGTGCCACCCGTTCCGTCGGCCACCACGCATTCATCAGGAGGTGTGTTGTGGTCAGGATTCCTTCGCTGTCCCGCCGGTCCGAGCCGGCACCGACGCGGGACGAGAACCTCGACGGCCGCATTGACGGCCGCGACACCCCGGTCGTCGAGGGCCGGGACGAATCGGCGGCCCGCGTGAGCCGACCCGACGACGAGACTGCGGGCCGCCCCGTGGTCACCGAGCGGGACGCCGACCAGACGACGTACCGCAGCCCCACGGCGACCGGTGACCAGGCCGGTGAGGCCGAGCGGCGGGCGAGCGAGCGGGCGGCGGTTGCACGAGCCGCCACCGGCCGACCGGCGGAGACCGATCCACGGCCCGCCACCGCCCGGCCCGTGGAGACCGAGCCCCGGCCCGGCACCGACCCGACCACCGAGCGCACCGCCGACCGGGACGCCGACCTCGCCAGCACGACCCGGCGACCCGACACGACGGACCGGGTCTCGACCGACCGCCCATTCGACCCGACCCCCGACCGGACCGCGCCCGAGCCGACGGTGACGCGCGGCCCGAGGCCACGGGCCAGCCTGCTCGCCACCCTCGGCCTGATCGTCTCCGTCGCCGGTGCGCTCTTCGTGCTGACCGGCACCCTGGCCGGGTACGGCATCGGGCTCGGCGCCCTCGGCGCGGTGCTCTCGGTGCTCGGCCTGATGGCCACCCGCCGCCGGCACGTCGCCGGCAAGACCGACGCGCTGTTCGGCGTACTGATCGGGCTGGCCGCGGTGGTGATCGGCGTGCTGGCGACGACCGGCCAGTTCGACTGGCCGACCACCGACGGCGACTGGGTGCAGCGCTTCCGCGAGTGGCTCGACTCACAGTTTGTCGACCGTTTCTAGCGGGCACTGTTCCGCTCGCCGGTGATGCACCGGCGAAAAGCCGGTGGTTCGCCGGCAGCCCGAACACCCCGGTGGTTCACCGGCCGGGCGACACCCTTTCAGGGGCGGCGGGTTCGCCGCCCCTGAAGTGTTTTCCGGCCCAGCTCGCCAGGCCCGTCACGAGGAGTCCCGCAGCGCGGAGGACCACGTGCACGGTGTCCTTTGCTCTGCTTCACCCCACGCAACACCGCACGTCCGGTAAACGGACGTCGCGTGTTGCGCCCGTTGAAGCAGAGCAAAGGCCGCACGAAGGCTCACCCGACCCGCTGGTCGACGCGCCAGACGACCTCGAGCACGGCGACAACCAGTGGCCGGAAACACGAATCCCGCCTCGCCAAGCTCTGACGCAACGAATCGCAGTCGCGGACCATCCATACGCAACGAATGTTCGGTCCGCGCAACTCTCAGTGGTGGATCCTGCCGCTGACGCCGCATAACGTTGAGCAACGGCGCCAGCCCGTTGGCCACGGTGGCCGGGCGCGCCCGACACCTGGGAGCACCACAATGACGATGGACGCCACCAGCCAGCGCCTGTTGATGTGCCGGCCGACGTACTTCGCCGTCGACTATGCGATCAACCCCTGGATGGACCCGAGCGCGCCGGTCGACGCCGACCTGGCCGTCCGGCAGTGGGAGCAGCTGCGCCAGACGTACCGCGACCTGGGCCACACCGTCGAGGAGATCACTCCGGTGCCCGGCCTGCCCGACATGGTCTTCGCCGCCAACGGCGGCACCGTGATCGACGGCAAGGCGATGGCCGTGCAGTTCCGCGACCCGCAGCGCGCCGACGAAGCCCCGGCCTACCGGGCCTGGTTCGAGGCCGCCGGCTTCGAGATGTACGACCCGAAGCACGTCAACGAGGGCGAGGGCGACGTCCTGCTGGCCGGCGACCACCTGCTGGCCGGCACCGGCTTCCGCACCGCGCACGCCTCGCACGCCCAGTTGCAGGAGGTCTTCGGCTACCCGGTGATCACCATGCAGCTGGTCGACCCGCGTTTCTACCACCTGGACACCGCGCTGACCGTGCTCGACGAGCGGACCGTGGCGTACCTGCCCGAGGCGTTCTCCCCCGGCAGCCAGGCCGTGCTGCGCCGGCTCTTCCCCGACGCCGTGCACGCCACCATGGCCGACGCCGAGGTGCTGGGGCTGAACGCGGTCAGCGACGGGCGGCACGTGGTGCTGCCCGCGCAGGCCACCGACCTGGCCGCCAAGCTGCGCGACCGGGGCTACGAGACCATCGGTGTCGACCTGTCCGAGCTGCGTAAGGCCGGCGGCGGACCGAAGTGTTGCACGCTGCGACTCCGTCAGGGAAAGGCAAGCAAGTGATCGTGGATGACATCCTGCGGACGCCGGGAGCGGTCCGGGACGCCGAGCGCTGGACGGCGCACAACTACCACCCCCTGCCGGTGGTGATCTCCTCCGCCGAGGGCGCCTGGCTCACCGACGTGGACGGCCGGCGCTACCTGGACTGCCTGGCCGGCTACTCGGCGCTCAACTTCGGCCACCGGCACCCGCAGCTGATCGCCGCCGCGCACGCGCAGCTCGACCGGCTGACGCTGACCAGCCGGGCCTTCATCCACGACCAGTTCGCCGACTTCTGCCGGGAGCTGGCCGAGCTGTGCGGCAAGGACCTGGTGCTGCCGATGAACACCGGCGCCGAGGCGGTGGAGACCGGGATCAAGGTGGCCCGCAAGTGGGGCTACCAGGTCAAGGGCGTGCCCGCCGGTCAGGCCAACATCGTGGTGGCCGAGGGCAACTTCCACGGCCGGACCACCACCATCGTGAGCTTCTCGACCGACGAGGACGCCCGCGCCGACTTCGGGCCGTACACCCCGGGCTTCACCGTGGTCCCGTACGGCGACCTGGACGCGCTGGCCGCCGCCATCGACGAGAACACCGTGGCCGTTCTGCTGGAGCCGATCCAGGGCGAGCAGGGCGTGGTGGTGCCGCCGGACGGCTACCTGCCGGGCGTACGCGAGGTGTGCACCGAGCGCAACGTGCTCTTCATCGCCGACGAGATCCAGTCCGGGCTGGGGCGTACCGGTGCGACCTTCGCCTGTGACCACGAGGGCGTCGTGCCCGACATGTACCTGCTGGGCAAGGCGCTCGGCGGCGGCATCGTGCCGGTCTCCGCGGTGGCCGCGAACGCCGACGTGCTCGGCGTGCTCAAGCCCGGCCAGCACGGCTCCACCTTCGGTGGCAACCCGCTGGCCTGCGCGGTGGCGATCGAGGTGGTCCGGCTGCTGGCCACCGGCGAGTTCCAGCGCCGCTCGGCCGAGCTGGGCGAGCGGCTGCGGGCTGGTCTGGAGGGGCTGGTCGGCAAGGGCCTGGTCGGGGTACGCGTCCGCGGTCTCTGGGCCGGTCTGGACATCGACCCCGCGCTGATGAGCGGGCGCGAGGCGTGTGAGCGGCTCGCCGAGCGCGGCGTGCTCGCCAAGGACACGCACGGCTCCACCATCCGGCTCGCCCCGCCGCTGGTGATCACCGAGGAGGAGATCGACCTCGCGGTCGCTCAGCTCGCGGCCGTGCTGGCCGGCTGACCCGGAACGTGATGAAAGGCGGGCGTCGGGACCGACGCCCGCCTTTCGCGTCAGGGGCGAGGTAGGCGCATCGCCATGGTGGGGGCCTCGGCCATCACCGAGGTGGGGGTGAACGGGGCGCCGGCGGGCAGTTCCTCGGCCCGGCCGATCTGCACCCCGGGGTAGAGCTCCACCATGTCGCCCTCACCCAGCACCCGGGACTGCTGTGGCGCCAGGGCGATGCGGTCCGCCTCGGCCATCGAGCCGGCCGGCCGGATGCCCGAGCCGTTGGTGCTGACGTCGGTCACCACGACCTCGCCGACCCGCAGCTCGAAGCGGACGTGGCCACGACTGATCCACCGTCGGGCCTCGTCGTTGAGCCACTGCCCGAGCATGATCCCGCCGTCCTGCTCCGGGGCCCGGCCGGCCAGCACCGGCTGCTCCTCGCTGAGCACGAACCGCCGCCGGACCAGGCCGCCGACGCGTACCGCGAGCACCTCCGTACGCGGCCGGGGCCCGCCGTCGCCGAGCCGTGCGCCGTGCCGGGGGCAGGTCGGTACGCCACCGCGCAGCGCGGGCGGCGGCTGCCCGGCCGGGCTGCGCTCCACCCGGGCGAGGTCGGCGAACGCGCCGCCTCCACCACCGCCACCGAACAGCGCGCAGCCCGGCTCGGGGCAGCGCCACTGGCGGGCCAGCAGCTTCGCCCCGGTTGGCGAGCGGGTGCCGGCAACCGGCGAGTGCCCGCCCCCGACGTGCGCGATGAACGCCGGTCCGCCGGCACCGGGCACCGGGGCGAGCAACCGACCGGGCTGCTCGACCAGCCACGGGAACCGCCCGCGCAGCCCGTCGAAGCGGACCCGGCTGAGCACCGGCAGCCCAAGCAGGTCGGCGACTTCCAGCATCCGGTCGCCCGGGTTGTCGAGCACCTCGACGAGCCCGTCGTCGGCCCAGCGCCGGACCACCATCCGCTCGTTGGAGGTGAGATCGGCGTCGGAGAGCAGTGCCCGGTGCACCACCGCGTAGACCTGGACGCTGTCCTCCTCCAGCTCACGGGAGAGCGCGTCGATGACCATGCCGAGCCGCAGCAGGCTGGCCGGCCGGCCGCCGTCGATGTCCTGGTAGCGAATCACCTCGGCCAGGTCGAGCACCGCCCGGACCAGCGACGGGTCGGTGCAGACGCGACCCTCGATGGCGTCCAGCACCTTGCTGATCTCGAACCTCATCGGGCGCTCCGGATGAACTCGTCGATCCGGCGGGCGAGGTCGATGTCGCGGTGGGTGACCCCGCCGAGGTCGTCTCGGACCGCTTCCGCGGTGAGCAGGTCTGCCATGCGCCGACCCTACCGGGGTCGGCGAGCGGCATCGACCAGCGGTGGCGGGGTGTCGGGCGGCTCAGCGGCCTCCGTGCTCAGCCGCGCAGCGGCTGGCCCACCTCGTGCAGGTGGCCGAGCGCCTGCCGGTACGACTCGACCAGCCCGGTCTCGGCGTACGAGATGCCCTGCTCGGCGCAGTAGGCGCGGACGATCGGCTGGGCCCGGCGCAGGTTGGCCCGGGGCATGTTCGGGAACAGGTGGTGCTCGATCTGGTAGTTGAGCCCACCGAGCGCGGTGTCCACGAACCGGCTGCCCCGCACGTTGCGGGAGGTCAGCACCTGCTTGCGCAGGAAGTCCAGCTCGTCCTCAGCGGTCGGCATCGGCATGCCCTTGTGGTTCGGCGCGAACGCGCAGCCCATGTAGAGGCCCCACAGCCCCTGGTGCACGGCGGCGAAGACCAGTGCCTTCCCGGGCGACATGACAGCCAGCAGCAGCGCCACGTAACCGGCGGTGTGCGCGAGGAGCAGGCCGGCCTCGACCGCCCGGTGCCGCATCGGCGTGGCGTACCGGCCGTCCGGGCCCCGGCCGACGATCGCCCGGATGCTCGCCACGTGCAGGTTCAGGCCCTCGAGGAACAGCATCGGGAAGAAGAAGTACGCCTGCCGCTTGGCCATCCAGCGACCGAAACCTCGGGTCTCCAGCGCCTGCTCCGGCGTCCAGACCAGGGCGCCCGCGCCGACGTCCGGGTCCTCGTCCTCGTGGTTCGGGTTCGCGTGGTGCCGGTTGTGCTTGTCGACCCACCAGCCGTAGCTCAGTCCCACCGCCGCGTTGCCGGCGAACAACCCCACCAGCTCGCTGGGACCCCGTCGACGGAACATCTGGCGGTGCCCGGCGTCGTGACCGAGGAACGCGACCTGGGTCGTGGCCACCGCCATCACGGCCGCGAGCGGCAGCTGCCACCAGGAGTCGCCGACGAGGAACACGGCGACCCAGCCGGCCACGAAGGCGCCGAGGGTGAGCAGGATGCGGGCGACGTACCAGCCGGGCCGCCGCTCCAGCAGGCCCGCCTGGCTGATCCGTCGGGACAACTGTGCGTAGTCACTGCCTCGCCGTCGTACCGGCGGTTCCGCCACCGCTCCGAGCGCCATTGCTGCTCCCGTTCCCGCTCACGCCCGTACCGGGGTGGACCGGGCCGACTCAAGTCTCCCGGGATCAGTTGCTCTGAGTAACCCTGACAACCCCCGAATGGGGGGTAGGGCGAGCCCTACCCCCCATTCGCTCAGCCGAGCCGCGCCACCGCGTCGCGCAGCCGGGCCAGGTCGCGCCGCCGCCGCTCGTAGCTCGCGGCGAGCCCGATCAACGCCAGCCCGCCGGCACCCAGGTAGATCCACCGGGGCAGCAGGTCCCAGCCGCGGGCGAGCTCGTGCAGCGCCAGCACCGCCAGCACCCCGCCGCCGAGCAGCACCGGAGCCTGCCACCGGCGGGTGGCGCCGGCCAGCACCGCGCCCAGCGCTGCCGCGCCGAGCAGCAGCCGCCTCCACGGCTGCGGGTCCGGCCCGGCCAACACCGACACCAGGCTCGGCAGCAACGCCGCGACCAGCCCCGGGCCGAGCGCCGGCCAGCTGGTCAGATCGGGCCGGGTGCGCAGTGCCAGCAGGCCCGCGCCGAGGGCGAGCGCCGCAGCCGGCAGGGTGTACGCCTCCAGCACGGTCACCCCGCCGGCTGCCATCAGCACCCACGCCCCGAGCAGCTCGCTGCCGGCGGCGATGGCGGCGAACGACCACCGCCGTGCCGCCGGCTCGCCCGGGCGCAGCAGCCGCAGCGCGACGGCGACACCCCAGAGCACGCAGATGGTGGCGAGGTGCCGCGCCACCTCGACGGCGAACAGCACCGCCACCAGCGCCACGGCCTGCGCGGCGGCATCCAGCACCCGCCCGGCCCGGGCCCGCGCCGACGAATCTCCACGGGCCGCCCCCGGCGGGCTCGACGCGGCGGCGACCGCCAGGACCAGCGCGGCCACCGCCAGCAACGGGTACGCCGCTGCCCGGAGCGGCAGCCCACCGGCGAGCGGGGCGGTCACTGCCAGCGCCGACGCCGCCCCCACCGCGGCGAGGCAACCAACGAGGCGTACCTCGACGTTTCGCGCTCCGACGGCGACCACCACCGCAGCCACCAGCAGCGCACCCTCGGCGGCGAGGGTGCCGGCCCGGGTGACCAGCAGCCCCACCACGCCGGAGGCGGCCAGCACCATCCCCGCCGGCACGGCGATCGGCACGAGCGCCGGGCGGGGCACGGCCAGCGCGGCGAGCAGCAGCGCGGCCAACCCGGCGAGCAGGACTGCGGCCGGCAGCAGCGGCCAGGGCGCGCCGACCGCGACGAGCAGTACCGGCAGCGCGGCCGCGCCAAACGGCAGCGCGCGCAGCAGCGGCGGGTCGACCGCCCGAACCGTCAGCACGGCGGCCACCGCCAGCACGACCAGCGCCAGCGCGGCCGGTAGCGCCGTCGGGTCGGCGACGACCGCAGGGACTCCCGACCAGACCGGACCCCGGTTGCCGTACGGTGCCGTGAGCGCGGTCAGCAGCGCCGGCAGCGCGGCCAGCACCGCGACCGCCACCAGAACGACGCCGGCCACCGCCAGCAGGCCCGACCGGCCGTTCGCCGGCCGGTCCCAGCGGGCGACGAGCGCGACGCCCAACGCCGCCAGCGCGGCGTACGGCGCGAACGGCTCGTTTCCCGCCACGACGAGCGGCGCCAGCCCGGGCAGGCTCACCGCGACCACGGCACCGCTCACCGCGTACCCCGTCAGCTCCACCCGGTGCCGATGCGTCGCGAGCACCGCGACCAGCGGAAGCCCGGCGGCGACCAGCGCGACCCGTGCCTGCCACCAGGGCGGCGCGTCCGCGGCGAACAGCGCCAGCGCGGCGACCCCGGGCAGCGCGACCTGCGCGACCAGCAGGCCGGTGCCGGCCACCCGCCGGTACGGGCCGGCGGCCCGTCGCACGGCCAGCGCCAGGCCGAGCACGGTGATCGTCCCGAGTGCCACCAGGGCACCGGCCGGAGCGGCCAGGGCCACCAGCAGGCCGTGCCCGAGCAGGACGGCGCCGCCGAGCGCCCCGGTGAGCAGTGTGGTCGGCCGGAGCGCCGGTCGGGCCAGCACGGCGAGCAGCAGCACGGCCCCACCGACCAGGTCCACGGCCACCACGGCCGGCCAGGCGACCGCCCAGCCGACGGGCAGGGCGAGCAGCACGACCACCGCGCCGGCCGTGGCGACCACCACCCGCGCGCCGCGGGGCAGCAGCAGCGTCGACGCGCCGAGCGCCAGCGCCAGGGCGGGTGCCACCTGCCAGCCCCAGTCCAGCTCCGGCCCCGTCCCGGCACCGTGCCACGGCGGCAGCGACCGCCCGACGGCGGCGACCGCCAGCCCGCCGGTGATCAGCGCCGCGATCTGCACCGTGCCCGCCGCGACCAGAAGCGCCCCGGCCCGCGGGCCGGTCCGCCAGCCGGGCGGCAGCAGCCGTACCGCGCCGGCCAGCCCGAGAGCCACCGTGGCCGCCGCGATCAGCAGCGACGACGGCCGTAGTTCGGCCACCGGGCGCAGGAGCGCGGCAGCGAGCACCGGCACCAGCAGCCCGGCGGCCACCGCGCGCAGCACCCGTCCCCCGACCAGCCCGGCCGAGCCGAGCCCGGTCAGCGCCACCAGCAGCAGCGGCCCCCCGGCCAGCAGCGGCGCACCGGCCGCCCGGCCGAGCAGCAGCGGCACCAGGGCACACCCGGCGGCACCGACCAACGCGGCGACGTGCCCGACCCCGGACAGCACCCGGCCGGCCAGCCGCGCCCGCCCTCCCCCGTCGCGCAACCCGGCCAGCACGGCCAGGTTCAGCAGCGCCACCCCGAGCAGGACCAGCGCCCAACCGGCCGGGCCCGGCCGCGCCTCCACGGCGAGCAACGGCAGCACCGGCTGGGCGGCCAGCAGGGCGGCGAACCAGGGCCCGGTCAACCGGCTCCACCGGGCGTACGCCGCGGCGACCGCCGCGCTGGCCCCCCCGACCAGCGCGGCGTACCTGCTGCCCGGCCAGCCGGCCACCCCTGCCAGGTCCACCGACCAGGCCGCGTAGCCGTCCAGCACCACCAGCAGCAGCCCCACCGCGGCGAACGTCTCCGCCGTGCCGCGCAGCCCCCGACGGACCGCCACCAGCGGGACGGCCAGGGCGAGCGCCGTGACCGCCGCCAGGATCAGCGCCCGTCCACCGACCCCCACCGCCGCCCAGGCCACCGCGGTGAAGACCACCGCCGCCGTGCCCAGCAGGAGTCCACCGAGGACGAAGAGCAGGCCCTGGACCGTCCGGGTCGACGTCTCCGCCGCTCCCGGCGCCGGGGCCCCCGCGGCGGCCGAGGCCGCCACCCCCGGCCCGTTGGGCGTCTCCGCCCCCGTGGAGGACACCGGACGCGCCGGGACGGACGCGGCCACCCCGGCACGAACGATCGCGGCCAGCTCGTCCCGGCGCCGGGAACTGGCCGCCAGCCGCCCGGCCAGCTCGGCGTACGTCCGGCGGGCCCGCTCCACCTCGGGCCCGAGCCGCGCGACCTCCCGGCCCAGCCGGACCACCTCGGCGGCGGTCGGGTCAGGCGGGCGGCGACAGCCGCCGCAGCCGGCGCTCAGGTCGGCCGGGGCGCCGCAGGCGGGGCAGGGGTAGCCGGTGTCATCCACGCGGTCATTCTCGAAGCGCCACCGGGGGCGAGCCCAGAGTGCGCGTACTCAGGGGCGGGTGTGCTCGTGCACCCAGGTGGCGTAACCGGGGTCGCCACTCTCCACCCTGGACACCAGGATCTCCGGAACCTCGTATGGGTGGCTGGTCCGGATCTGGTCCACGAGCGCGGAGAGCCGGTCGGGCGCGGTCTTGAACTGCACCGACCACTCGGTACTGGTCTCCACCCCGGACCGCCACCAGTAGGTGCTGTCCACCTGGCCGCTGACCTGGGCGCAGGCGGCGAGCCGTCCTGCGACGGCTGCGGCCGCCAGCAGGTCGGCGACCGAACGGGCATCCACCACCGTCGTCACCACGCAGATCTGGTCCACGACCGCACCCTACGCGGCGCCGTCCCGGTTGGCCGCGATCCAGGTGTCGATCTTCGCCCACCAGTCGTAGAGCCAGTCGATGCGTTCCTGCCGTCCGGTCGGTACGTCCTCCGGCGGCACCGACCAGAACCGCATCACGATCCGCTTGTCCATCGGCAGTTCCCGCCACACGTCGGCGACGGTGAGCATCCGGTCCAGCCCGGTGTGGGCGACGAAGATGACCCCGGCGTCCGGGGCGGCGTCCAGCGCGGCGAGCATCCCGCCGGGCTGCGGGGCGAGCACGTGCCGCATCCGCTCCGCGCGCAACGCCATCCGCTCCAGCCCGAGGGAGCGCAGCCGGGCGATGGCACGCAGCCTCCGTTTGGGGGTGAAGTTGCCGCCCTCCGGGAAGATCACGAACGCGTCGTTGTCGTCCAGGCCGGTGGCCAGGTGCCCGACCTGGCGCACCGTCTCCTCGCCGCGCTCCGGTGTCGGCGCGATGAACCGGTTGGGCAGCCGGTTGAGCAGCACGTCGATCGCCGGGTCCCACTGGAGGCTGTCCTTGAGCACGATCCGGGGCTCCCGGTTGAACCAGTTGACCAGCCCGTGGATCAGGATGAACGAGTCGCCCGGCCCGGCGTGCCGGCAGAGCACCAACTCGGGCCGGCCCGGCAGCGCGGTGTCCGGGTCGGTGCCCACCACGTCGATACGCAGCCGCAGTGTCCAACGGGCCTGCCAGAACAGGGCCCGCAGGAACCAGCCGGCCAGCAGGTAGTGCGCGCGCTGGAGGGCCGGCGACCGGCTCCGCCAGCCGAAGCCGGAGGCGACCCAGAGCGCGAAGAGCGCGAGCAGCGCGGCGGCGTCCCAGACCAGATAGACGCAACCGATCCAGAACAGCCGCAGTGGGCGCAACCGGCCCGGGACCAGCGGGGAGGCGGCCGCGGCGAGCAGCGCCCAGACCGGCAGGGTGGTCACCACGGTGACCGCGAGCAGCACCACAACGGGGGCGAACAGCAACCGGCGCAGCCACCTGGGCGGCAGCGGCATCACCGCACCACGTGGGTCGCGAGGTAGCGTCGGGAGGCGGTGTACGCGCGGCTGATCCGCCGCCCCACCGCCGCCATGTCGCGGTACGCCCACGGGGTGTCGTCGCGCGGGTTCAGCCCACCGGTCGGCAGGACGTGCACCTCCACCCCCTCGGGCAGCGCCGCCAACTCACGGAAGAACCGGTGCCGGCGGGAGATCTCGAACGCCACCTGCGCGATCTCCCACGGCCGCCGGGGCGGCGTCAGCTCCCGTTCGATCCGGCCCACCTGAAGGACGAAGATCTGCTTCGCGCCGACGGCCACCGCCTCGCCGATCGGTATGGAGTTGACGATGCCACCGTCCACGTAGTGCGCACCGTCGATCTCGGTGGGTGGGAGCAGCCCCGGCACCGAGGCCGACGCGAGCACGGCCGGCACCACGGGGCCACTGTCGAACCAGTGCTCGGCGGCCCGCTCGATGTGCGCGGCACAGCAGCGGAACGGCACCCGCAGGTCGGCGAAGGTGGTGTCCACACCCAGCTCGGCTTCGAGCACGCGGCGCAGTGGCCGGGGCGAGTGCAGGTGGGTCCGGGCGGCGAAGCGGCGCAGCTGCCGGGCGACCGAGTCGCCGTACACCTCGCTGGCCTCCGGCGAGGCCCAGAGCCGGACCAGCCGGTCGGTCACCGCCTCCGACGGGTCGGCCGCGACCAGCGCGCCGTTGACCGCGCCGATCGAGGTGCCGAGCACCATGTCGGGTTGGATCCCGGCGCGGAACAGGGCACGCAACATGCCCACCTCGACCGCGCCGAGCACTCCCCCGCCCCCGAGTACGAACGCCACCGGTCCCCCCGCCATGCCACCCATCCTGGCACGGGCGTGCCGCCGACCGGTCGGCCACCGCCGCGCGGTGGCGGGCGCACCCGACCGGCGCGGATCGAGGGGCGGACAGTGACGACCGTTGACAGCCCGGACGCATTCGCGCAACCTGATACCGCTCCCACCCCGAGGCAGGTGCGATCCGTGAAGGCAGCACTGCACGCGGGCCGGTTGCTGGCCCGCAGGTACCGGCTTGTCGACCAGATCGGCGCCGGCGGCATGTCGGTCATCTGGCGCGCACGGGACGAGGTGCTGGACCGGGTCGTCGCGCTCAAGGTGCTCGCGCCGTCGCTGGCCGCCGACGCCCGGTTCCGGGACATGGTGCGCGAGGAGGCCCGGGCCGCCGCCCAGCTGGTGCACCCGCACGTGACCTCGGTGCACGACTACGGCGAGACCGTCGCCCCGGACGGCGCCATCACCTCCTTCGTGGTGATGGAGCTGCTCAGCGGTGAGGAGTTGAAGCTGCGGCTCACCGAGGGCCCGCTGCCGTGGGCCGAGGCGGTCCGGGTGGGCGCGCAGGTCGCGGACGCGCTGGCCGCCGCGCACCGGCTCGGCATCGTGCACCGGGACATCACCCCGGCCAACGTGATGATGACCGAGGTGGGCGTCAAGGTGCTCGACTTCGGCATCGCCACCCGGATCGGCGCTCCCGACGAGGACGAGGACGGCGGCACCTTCGGCACCCCGGCGTACGTGGCCCCGGAACGGCTCGACGGCGCGCCCGCCCAGCCGGCGACCGACGTGTACTCACTCGGCGTACTGCTGCACGAGGCGCTGACCGGCCGCGTCCCCTACCTGGCGGACACCTGGGAGCAGCTCAGCGACGCGCTGGCCAGCGGCCCGCCGCCGACGCTGGCCGGGCTGCCGGAGCTGCCCCCTGAGGTGGCCCGGGTCTGCCTGCGCAGCCTTGCCCGGGATCCGGCCGAGCGGTCGACCGCCCGGCAGGTCGCCACGGTGCTGCGTGAGCACCTGCTGCCGACCGACACCACCCCGGCACCCACGCCGCCCCGGCCGCCGGCAACCCCCGCCCCTGCGGCCGGCGGCTGACCGTCGCGGCCCTGCTGCCCGAGCAGCGGGCGACACCGCGGACGCAGCCCACCACCGGTCCGGTGCCGACCGCGTCGAGCGGCCCGCCGGTCACCGAGTCGTCCGCCCCGGCCGCGGCGCCGCCGGCACCACGGAGCACCGGCTCGCCCTCCGCCGGGCCGGGCAGCCTGGTGGAGGCCGCCAACCGGGTCGACGGGTTGATCGGCGCCGGGTTGACCGCCGGGGAGATCCGCGCCGACGTCGGCCTCGACCTGCGCAACGAGCTGCGTAACCTGACCGCCGCGGTCGGCTCCGGTCGCAACGACCTGGCCCCGCCGGTGGCCCGGCTGCGCGAGAAGGTCACGGTCCGGCTGGGCGAGGGCGGCATCAGTCCGGCGTACGCGGAGCGGCTGGACGCCGCCATCGCCGAGCTGGGTGCCGCCCGGGTCTGATCCGGGCTCCGACGGCAGCGGGGCGGGCCGGTCAGCGGGCCGCCACCCGGACCGACTCGCGGACGTCGTGCCGGCCGGCGAGTACGCGTCGGAAGACCTCCTCGTAGCCGTACGCCAACCGCTCGACCGAGAAGTTCTCCGCGACGTGCGCCACGCACGCCGCCGGGTCGAGCCCCTTCGCCGCGAGCAACGCCGCGGGTAGCTCCTCCGGTTGCTCGCAGACCAGACCGGTCACTCCGGGCAGGACCAGCTCCGGCACCGCACCCCGGTCGAAGGCGACCACCGGAGTCCCGGTGGCCATCGCCTCCAACATCACCATGCCGAACGGTTCCTCCCACTGGATCGGCATGATCAGACAGCGGGCGTCGACCAACATCCGCAGGGTCTCCGCGCGGTCGGCGTTCAACACGACGGTCACGTCGTCGCCGACCAGCGGCGCGACGACCTGCTCGTAGTACCGGCGTTCGGCCGGCTCGTTGCACTTGCCGGCCAGCAGCAGCGGCAGCCCGGCCGCCCGGCACGCCCGGATGGCGACGTCCGGGCCCTTGTCCGGGCTGAACCGGGCCAGCCACAGCACCGGCCCGGGACCGGGCGCGAACTTGCGCGGAAACCCGCGCAGGTCCAGCGCGTTGTGCACCGTGCCGGCCCAGGGCAGGACCGGGTTGAGCCGGCGCTGGGCGTGCGAGATGGCCACCAGGGCGACGCCCCGGTCCACCTCACCGAGCACGTCGCCGTACTCCCCCACCGGGTTGCCGTGCACCGTCGCCACCGTCGGCACCGCCCGGCGACCGGCCACGAGCGGGCCGATGGTGGTGTGGTCGTGGATCACGTCGAAATCGCCGGCCGTGATCATCCGATTCACCCGGGCCAGGTGGGCCAGTTCGGGCAACGACTCGCCGAGTCGCGGGTACTGGACCTCCGGAACGGTGGAGACGAAGTCACCGGCGGCGGTGCCGTGGTGTACACCGGCACCGAACAGCGTCACCGCGTGCCCGTGCCCGGTCAGCGCGTCCACCAGCCCGGCGACCACCTGCTCGAGGCCGCCGTAGCCGGGCGGCGGCACGGACAGCCACGGCGGCACCACCATCGCGATGCGCAACGGCCGCTCCGAGGCACGGGCGGGCGGGTGGTTCACGGCCACGAGTCCTCCCCGTCGCTCCCCGGCCCGGTGTCGCCGCCGGTCGGAATGGTCCGCGGCGGTTTCCCCATGTCGTCGCCGGTAAACCGGACAAGACGGACGATCACCCGCCGACCAGGAGCTGGTCGTGCACGACCCGCACCCCGGGCGCGGACCAGGCCACCCGCTCGACCTGGTCGCGTTCCCACCACGAGCGGACCACCCCGGCGAGGACCAGCGTGTCGCCGTCCACCTCGACCGTCACCCGGTCGCCGCCGAGCGTCCGCAGCAGCGCGCGCTGGACGTCCCGGCGCAGCCGGTCACCGGCCGGTGGCGCCGGCGGACGCACCTCGACCAGGTTGGTGATCCCCCGTACGCCGTCCAACCGGCGCAGCTCCCCCTCCGCGGTGCGGCGCTGCCAGCCGAACTCGACCTCGCCGCGGAGCATCAGCCAGCCGTTGGCCACGGTCACGTCCAGCCGTTCGGCCGGCACGAAGCTGTCCCACTCCAGCGCCCGGCTGGCGGCGATGGCGATCTCGGCGTCGGTACGCCCCGGTGTGCCCGGCAGCCGCACCTCGATCTCGTCGGCGACCACCCGCACCCCGCGGACCCGCTGCGCGCAGCGGATCGCCGCCCAGCCGCGGGCGGCCCCGTCCACGAATCCGGTCAGGGTGACCACACCCTGGTCGACGGTCACGCCGATCTCGTTCGGTTGCAGCCGCGCGTCCCAGGCCAGCTCGGCCAGGACGTCGCGCTGGATCCGCTGGTCGTCGCGGACATCCGTCGCCGTGCTCATGGCATCCACCCCCGTACGTCGCCGGATCGCCTGCCGACCGTGCCCGGCGTACGGGTGACGGCGGTTCACCCGGATCGGGTGAACCGCCGTCAGGGCGGAAAAGAGCGGCGGGTGACGGAGCCAACCCCCTTGGCCCCGCCACCCGCCGCCGGAGGGAGGAGGCAGGTTCAGATATCGGTCAGGACGTCTCGGCGAGCGTCACGGTCACGGTCTTCTCGGTGCCGTTGCGCTTGAACTGCACCTGGACGCGGTCGCCGACCTTGCCGGCCTGCACCGCGCCGACCAGGTCGTCGGAGTCGTTGACGGCCTTGTCGCCGAACCGGGAGATCACGTCGCCCCGCTGGAAGCCGGCCTTGTCGGCAGCGCTGCCCGGGGTGACCGACGCGACCAGGGCACCGCCGCCCTCGGCCTGGTTGACGCCGACCCCGAGCGACGGGTGGCTGACCTTCTCGCCGCGCTGGAGCTTGCCCGCGACGTCCTTGGCCTTGTTGCTGGGGATCGCGAACCCGACGCCGATGTTGCCGGTGCTCTGCCCGGAGGTGGCGATGGCGGTGTTGACGCCGATCACCTCGCCACGGGTGTTGACCAGGGCGCCACCGGAGTTGCCGGGGTTGATCGGGGCATCGGTCTGGAGCAGGCCGGAGATCGAGCTGACCGCCTGGCCCTGCTGGTTCGGGTCCTGGGGCTGGCCCTCACCGGCCCGGATGGTGCGGTCCCGGGCGCTGAGGATGCCCGCGGTCACCGACCCCTGCAGGCCGAGCGGGCTGCCCAGGGCGAGCACCTGGTCGCCAACCTGCATGCCGTCGCTGTCGCCGAAGGTGGCCGGCTTGAGGTTGCTCACCCCGTCGGCCTTCACCACGGCCAGGTCGGTCTTCGGGTCGGTACCGACGATCTTCGCTTGCGCGTTCTTGCCGTCGGCGAAGACCACCTGCACGGTGTCACCGGCGGCGGAGGCGACCACGTGGTTGTTGGTGAGCACGTAGCCGTCGGCGCTGAGCACCACGCCGGAGCCCTCGCCGCTGGTGGTGGCGATGGAGACGACGCTGTCCTGCACGGCGGCGGCGATCTTCGGCAGGTCGGCGCTGTTGAGCACCGGGGCCGCGGAGTAGGTGCGGGTGACGCCACCACCGTCGCCGTCGAGGGCGAGCGCGAGCGCGCCACCGGCCACGCCGGAGCCGAGCATGAGGGCGAACACGGCGACGCCCGCGCCGGCGAACTTGGCGATCCGGCCGGGCCGGGGCCCGGTGCCGGGCGGCGTGGCCTGCGGGCCCCAGGGCGGCACAGGCTGCCCCGGGTGCTGCTGGTACTGCTGGTGCTGCCCCGGGTGCTGCTGGTGCTGCTGGTGCTGCTGCTGGTACGCCATGCCCGGCTGGCCCCCGCCGGCCCAGCCGGACTGCTGGCCGGGGTACCACGGGGCGCCGGGGTACCGGGCGGCGGTCGGCTGCGGGTAGCCCGGCTGGCCGGAGACCGGGTACGGCGGCGCGGAGTGGGTGCCGGCGGGAGGCTCGTACCCGGTCGGCTGCCCGGCGGCCGGCGGTGCGCTGGCCTGCTGGCCGGCGTATCCCGCGGGCGCTGCGGGCTCGGCCGGCACGGGCGGGTTCGCGGCGGTCACCGTGTCGCCGGTGGTCGGGACGACCGGAACAGGGGTGGTCGGGGAGTCGGACTGCGCGCGCTCGTCGCGCGGCAGCTCGGCGGTGGGGTCGGCGTCGGTGGGGGCCGGCCGGCGCTGCGGGTCGGACTCGAACTCGGTCATGGAACTACCTTCTCCCCGGCCACTGCGACCAACCTGGAACCGTCCTGAAAGTTGCCTGAAAAGTCATTCGCCGGCACCGCCGTCGTCCTGTGGCACCTGCGGCAGCCGGACCCGGAAGGTGGCGCCGCCGCCCGGGGTCTCCACCACCTCGACCGCGCCGTGGTGGGCGGCGACCAACGCCGCCACGATGGCCAGGCCCAGGCCGGTGCCGGTGTTGCCGTCGGCCCGCCGGGTCCGCGCCGCGTCGGCCCGGTAGAACCGCTCGAAGACCCGTTCCGCCTGCTCCGGGGAGAGCCCGGGGCCGGTGTCGGCCACCTCCACGACGGCGAGGTTCCCCGGCTCGGCGCGCAGCCGCAGGCTGACCTTGGCGTCCGCTGGGGTGTGGGTCAGCGCGTTGGTGACCAAGTTGCCGATCACCTGACGCAGCCGCGCGTCGTCGGCGAAGACGACCAGGGGGCCCGAGCCGGGCTCGATCTCCAGCTCGATCCGCCGGTCCGGGGCCATCGCGCGGGCGGCCTGCACCGCGTCGGACGCCAGCACCGGCAGCTCCACCGGGGCGAGCGAGAGCGGCCGTTCCCGGTCCAGCCGTGCGAGCAGCAGCAGGTCCTCCACCAGCAGCCCCATCCGGGCCGCCTCGTCCTCGATCCGGCGCAGCAGGCCGGCGGTCTGCTCGGGTGCCCGGGCCGCGCCCTGCCGGTACAGCTCGGCGAAGCCCCGGATGGTGGTCAGCGGGGTCCGCAACTCGTGTGAGGCGTCCGCGACGAACTGCCGCATCCGCTCCTCGGACCGCCGGGCCCGCGCCTCGGACGCCTGCGCGGCGACCGCCGCGTCCCGGGCGGCGCTCTCGGCCGAGCGCGCGGCGGTCTCCGAAGCGGCCCGGGCGGTGAACGCCGCCTCGATCTGGGTGAGCATCGCGTTCAGCGCCCGGGAGAGCCGGCCCAGCTCGGAGGTGGGATGCTCCTGTCCCTGCTCCGGGTCGGGCACCCGGCGGGTCAGGTCACCGCCGGCGATGGCGGCGGCGGTCCGTTCGATCTCCACCAGCGGCTTGAGGCTGGTCCGCACGATCGCCGCGCCCACCGAGGCCAGCATGATCAGCACCGACCCGCCGACCAGCAGGTCGATCCAGGCCAACCGCTTGACGGCGAGGTCGACGTCGGTCAGGTGCTCGCCGATCGCCGCCCTCTGGCCGTTGGGCAGCTCGGTGTAGAGCATCCGCCAGCGCACCGAGCTGTCCCGGGCGCGGACGGTGCGCGGGCTGTCCTTCTGTGCCGCCTCCTGCGCTTCGAACCCGGCCGCGTCGCTCGGCCACGGCGGTAGATCCGCCAGCGTGAAGCGGGACGTGTCGTACGCGTAGTCCTGCACCTTGCCAGTGGTCGGGCTGGTCACCACGACAACGTAGTCGCTGGGCAGGTAGACCTCCTTCGACGACGGCAACTGGATCCGGTCCGCCGAGTTGCGCAGTTCGAGGTCGATCTGGTCGACCAGGTAGTTGTGCAGGAAGTACGCGGTCGAGACGCTGATCACCACCAGGGCGCCGGCGACCAACGCCAGCACCGAGGCGACCAGTTTGATCCGCAGTGGTACGGCCCGCAGCCGCCCCTTCGCCTGCTGGACCCCGTTCACGCCGCCGGCTTGCGCAGCACGTACCCGACGCCGCGCAGGGTGTGGATGAGCCGGGGCTGGGTGGTGTCGACCTTGCGCCGCAGGTAGGAGATGTAGGACTCGACGATGTTGTCGTCGCCGCGGAAGTCGTAGTTCCAGACGTGGTCGAGGATCTGCGCCTTGGACAGCACCCGGTTGGCGTTGAGCATCAGGTAGCGCAGCAGTTTGAACTCGGTCGGCGACAGCTGCACCCGCTGCCCGGCCCGGTGCACCTCGTGGGTCTCCTCGTCCAGCTCCAGATCGGCGAAGGTGAGCCGGGACGGGGCCTGCTCGCCGGTGGTGGTGCGGCGCAGCACGGCGCGGATCCGGGCGGTCAGCTCCTCCAGGCTGAACGGCTTGGTGACGTAGTCGTCGCCGCCCAGGGTCAGCCCGCGGATCTTGTCGTCGGTGGCGTCCCGGGCGGTCAGGAAGACCACCGGGGTACGCGTACCGCCCTCGCGGAGCATCCGGATGACCTCGAAGCCGTCGAGGTCCGGCAGCATCACGTCGAGCACGACCAGGTCGGGTCGGTGGTCCTTGGCGGCGTTCAGGGCCGCGCTGCCGCTGGTCGCGGTGGCCACGTCGAAGCCCGCGAAGCGCAGGCTCGCGGAGAGCAGTTCGAGGATGTTCGGGTCGTCCTCGACGACGAGCAGTCGCGCCTCGGTCTGGGTAGCGGGCATGTGCCCATCATCGGTGACCTCACTGCACCGGCGCTGGATGCTTCCTGCAAAAATCCTGTGAGTCGTCGGCCGCTCCCGACCTGGCCGGCACCGCCGGTCAGCGCAGCAGCCGACGCAGCCCGTCCAGCGCGCCGTCGAGCAGCCGGATCGCGGTACGCAGCTGGGTGTCGCTGAACTGCCGGGCCCGCGCCAGCCGGCCGACCTCGACGGTGAACGCGGCCAGCCGCTGGTCGAGCTCGTCGAGCAGTCCCGCGCGGGGGCCGTTCGCCGCCGCCGGACCGGGCGGCGGGGCCGGAGGCTCCCAACGGGTACGGCGGGTCTGCCGGGCTGCCGCGCTCAGCTCCCGCTTGAGGTCGCGCACCGAGCCGCTCACCTCGCTGCGGATCTCGCCGGCCAGGGTGGAGAGGTCCGCCACCGAGGCGGCGATGTCCGCCTCCAGGGTGCTCAGCTCGCCGGCCCGTTGGCGCAGCTCGTCGCGGCCGGCGTCGGTGATGCCGTACGTCTTGCGGCCTCCGGCGGCGGTGTGCGTGACCAGCCCTTCGGCCTCCAGCCGTTGCAGGCGGGGGTAGATGGTGCCGGCGCTGGGCGCGTAGAGCCCGAGGAACCGGTCCTCCAGCAGGCGGATCAGCTCGTAGCCGTGCTTCGGACCGTCGTCGAGGAGTTTGAGCAGGTAGAGCCGGAGCCGGCCGTGGCTGAACACGGCGGTCACGGCAACTCCTCCTGGTCGTCGTCCACCGGCCGGGCAAGTAGGGCGATGCTCCCCGAGGTCGCGGACGCCCAGAGCTTACCCTCGCCGGCGCCGAGCACCCCCACACTGTTGGCCAGCGGGAACGTCGATGTGCGGACCTGGGGGAACCCGCTGGTGATCCGGCCCGAGGTGGTGTGCAGGCGTACGTCGAGGTCGCTGTCCTCCCGGATCCGGACGGTGATGCTGCCCGAGATGGTGGTGAGTCGGATCTCGCTGCGGCGGGGGTTGTCCAGGTCGCAGGTGATGGCTCCCGAAACGGTCTGCGCCCGCACCCGGTCAGCGGCGCTGTCGGCGAGGATCACCTCACCGGAGACCGTCTCCAGACTGAGGTCGCCGCCCACGCCGAGCGCCTCCACCGGCCCGGAGGTGATCTTCGCGAAGGTGCTGCCCCGCAACCCCATCAGGGTGATCTGCCCGGCGGTCACGTCGACCGTGGTTTCCCGGCGCAGCCCGGAGGCGACCAGCGAGCCTGCGACCAGCCCCAGGTCGGCGACGACGTCGGCGGGCACCGCCACGGAGACGTCCACTCGCGGGTACCGCGTGATCGACCGGATCCACCGCAGGGCGTCCGCCCAGCCCCGGCCGCGCTCCTGGCGGATGGTGAGCCGACCGTCGGAGTGGGTGACCAGGACGGGTCGGCGGCCGACCCGGGTGACGTCGACCCGGGCCGGGCCGTCGGTGGCGACCACGTTGAGCCGCCCGCTCACCAGGCGGACGTCCAGCCGGCTGACCGGGCCGTCCACGGTGAGCCGCTGTGGGCTGTCGACCGTCCATCCGGTCATGGCGTCCTCCTCCCCCTCGACGACGCGCCGATGCGCGTCCGCCGAGAGAAACAGTAACGCGATACATCGCGACAGCACAAGACTGTCGCGAGTTGCCGGGCCGTCCGGCCCGGGCATGCGCCGACCGGGCGGCCGCTCCCCTCAGGCCGCCAGGTCCAGCTCCCGGCCGGCGGCTGGCGACAGCACGGGAGCCGCCGGGCTCGTGGTTCTCCGGGCCCGCGCCCCGGCACCCGGCGGGGGCCGCAGGTGTACGGCCGACTCGGCGGCCCGGGCCAGCAACCGCCGATCCGCGTCGCGGGCCGGATGCAGCGCGGCACCGACCGTCACCGTCACCACCAGTTCCCGCGCCGCGACCACCCGGGCCACCGAGCGCAGCAGGGTGTCCGCGCCGAGGAAGGCGCCGGCCGTGGTGGCCGTCCCGGTGGCCTCGCACCGGTGCACGAGCCGCAGCGGCACCACCGGGCTGCCGGTGTCGATGGCCGCCTGGAACGTCGCGGGCCGGAACCCGCCGCCGGGACGGCAGTCGACCGCGCGGTCCCCGGCGCACCAGGTCGTACCCTCCGGAAAGACCGCTACCGAGCGGCCGGCGCGTAGCGCGTCGCCGACCCGGCGCACGGTGGCCGGCAGCGCCCGCGGCCGGGACCGGTCCACGAAGACCGTGCCCGCCGCCGCCGCGAGCAGGCCCACCACCGGCCAGGAGCGGATCTCCCGCTTCGCCACCATCCGGGTCGGCGCGACCGCCAGCACCGCGAGGATGTCCAGCCACGAGACGTGGTTGGCGACCAGCAGCGCACGCCGCCGGGGCGGTCGGCCCCGGATCACCAGTCGGACGCCGAAGGCGCGCGCGGTGCCCCGGGCCCAGCCACGGACCGCCGCCTGCCGCTCCGGTGCCGGCAGCAGGGGCAGCAGCACCACCAGGCCCACCCCGGCCAGCAGCATGCCGGCCGCCGCGACCAACCGGAGCACCCGGCGGGCCACCGGCACCGTGGGCACCTCGCCGGCCGCCGGCAGGCACCCCTCGTCACAGCCGGACGAGGGCCGCCAGAGGTCGTGCGGCGCGGCGGTCACCGCTCCTCCCCGCCCAGGAAGTGCCGCAGGTAGCGCGGGTTCATCCGGTCCAGCGAGAACAACACGTAGAAGTCCGCGACCCCGAAGTCGGGGTCGTACGACGGCTCGCCGCAGATCCACGCGCCGAGCCGCAGGTAGCCACGCAGCAGCGGCGGCACCGCCGCGCGGCCGACCGGATCGGCGGCGGCCACCGGGCCAGCGCCGGCGGCCGGCTCGGCGAACCAGGGCCGGAGCGGGCGGACCCGCAGCGGAGGCGGCGCCAGGTGCCGGGCCTGGGCCTGCGCCCACACCTCGGCCACCGCCCGACCGCCGTCGGCCACCGGCACCGAGGCGCAGCCGCCGAGCCAGCGTGAGCCGCGCAGGTGCAGGTACCGGGTGATGCCGGCCCACATCAGGTTGATCACCGCGCCCGAGCGGTGGTCCGGGTGCACGCAGGACCGCCCAGCCTCGACCAGGTCGTCGCGCAGCGGGTCGAGCGCGGCGAGGTCGAACTCGCCCTCGGCGTACCGACGGTTGGTGCGACCGGGCGGCAGCAGCCGGTACGTACCGACCACCTCGCCGGTGCTCTCCTGGCGGACGATCAGGTGGTCGCAGTGGGCGTCGAAGGGGTCCACGTCCATCCCGGCCTCACCCGGGCGGAGGGTGGCGCCGAGCTCGGTGGCGAACACCTCGTGACGCAGGCGTTGCGCGGCCGCGACCTGGGTTGGGTCGTCGGCGATCAGCAGGGTGTATCCGCTGGTCGTCAGGGGTGCGCCAGCGGCATGCAGAACAGCCATGGGATCTGTGTAGGTGCCCCGGGTTGCCATCCAAGGTGACCACCGGTGTCGCTCGGGTGAACGCCGGCCGGCGGATGCGCCCGACGGCGGCCGTGCGAGGCTGCCGGACGGACCCGGCGACGGCGCCGGCACGCCCCGACACCGGAGGTCGACGATGCGCATCGAGTCCCGCTACAACGGGCCGTCCGGCTCCGGCAACGGCGGCTGGAGCGCCGGAGTCTTCGCCGCCGAGGCCGGCGGCCCCGGCCCCGTCGAGGTGACGCTGCGCCGGCCACCACCGTTGGAGACGGCGCTGAGGATGGTCGACGGCGAGGTCCGTGACCCGGCCGGCGAGCTGGTGGCCGAGGTACGCCCGGACGGGGCGGTGGACGCCGTCGTACCGCCGGTCGACCGGGACACCGCGATCGACGCCGCGAGCCGCTACCCCGGGCTGGTCGAGCACCCGTTCCCCGACTGCTACGTCTGCGGTCCGCACCGGGCCGACGGGCTGCGGATCTTCCCTGGCCGCCTGCCGGACGGTCGGACCGCCGCGCCGTTCCGGGCGCCCGAGAGGGTCAGCGACGCCACGGTCTGGGCGGCGCTGGACTGTCCGGGTGGGTGGACGGTGCTCGCGCCGGGCCGTCCGTACCTGCTGGGCCGGATCGCCGCCGTGGTCACCGCGCTGCCGGAGCCGGGCGACGAGTGCGTGGTGACCGGTGCGCTGATCCGCGCCGATGGGCGCAAGGCCCTCGTGCACACCAGCCTGTACGGACCGGACGGCGCGCTGCTCGGCCTGGCCCGTGCCACCTGGATCTCCCGCTGAACCGCTCCGTCGTCCGCAGGGAGGACCCGCCTCCACCCCGAGGCGGACCACGCCGTACGGACCGCGCCTGATTGACCTTGTTGCCCGGGGCCGTCACGCTGTGCCACGGCGTACCTCGACGCCACACACGGGAGGAGAACGATGACTGACGGGCAGCGAAGCCCCACCAGCGACGGTCAGATCGTGGTGTCCGGTCTGTCGAAGCAGTACAAGAACGTCCGGGCGGTGAACAACCTGTCCTTCACCGTCGCGCCGGGACGGGTGACCGGCTTCCTCGGCCCGAACGGCGCCGGCAAGACCACCACGCTGCGCATGTTGCTGAACCTGGTCACGCCGACCGCCGGTACGGCCACCATCAGCGGCCACCGGTACGCCGACCTCTCCGACCCGCTGCGGCACGTCGGCGCGATCCTGGAGGCGTCCAGCGCGCACAAGGGCCGCACCGGCATCAACCACCTGCGGGTGATCTGCGCGGCGGCCGGGCTGCCCAGGCAGCGGGCCGACGAGGCGCTGGCCCTGGTCGGGTTGACCCCGGCGGCGAAGCGCAAGTTCAAGGGCTACTCGCTCGGCATGAAGCAGCGGCTCGGCATCGCCGCCGCCATGCTCGGTGACCCCCGGGTGCTGATCCTGGACGAGCCGGCGAACGGGCTCGACCCGGAGGGCATCCGGTGGATGCGCGGGTTCCTCAAGAACCTCGCCCACGAGGGTCGCACCGTGCTGGTCTCCAGCCACCTGCTGTCGGAGATGCAGTTGCTCGCCGACGACGTGGTGATCATCGCGGCCGGGCAGCTGGTCCGCCAGGGCCCGGTCGACCAGGTCCTCGGGTCGATGGCGCAGGGCGCTCGGGTCCGCGTCCGCACCCCGCACACCGAGGCGCTGATCACCGCGCTGAAGGCGCAGTCGGCCACCGTCGACACCGACGAGCAGGGTGTCCTGCTGGTCGGCGGGGTGGACGCCCCGACGATCGGCCGCGCCGCCCTGGCCGCCGGGGTCGAGCTGCACGAACTGACCACCGAACGGCCCGACCTGGAACGGGTCTTCCTGGAGCTGACGGCCGGAAAGGCGGGCATCCGATGAACCTGATCCGAGCCGAACTGCTCAAGATCCGTACCACCAACACCTGGTGGATCTTCGCGCTCATCAGCCTGCCGCTCTGGGCGCTCACCCTGCTCATCAACTGGTTGCAGGCCGATGCCCTGACGAGCGGGAACCTCGGCGACGTGCCACCCGACCAGGTCGACACCCTGGCGGCCGCGGCCAGCCCGGACGCCCTCTCGTCGAACCTGTTCACCACCGGGCAGTTCTTCGGTCTGCTGATCGTGATGCTGCTCGGCATCATCGTGGTGACCAGTGAGTTCTTCCACCAGACGGTGACCACCACGTTCCTCACCACGCCGCACCGCACCGCCGTGATGAGCGCCAAGCTCGCCGCGGCGGGTGTGCTGGCGCTGCTGTTCTGGCTGGTCACCACGGCGCTCAACCTGCTCGCCGGTGCGGCGGTGCTGAACGCCGTGGGGGTGGGCTCGCAACTGGGCAACGACGCGGCCTGGCGCGCGATCGGGTTGAACCTGCTCGCGTACCTGCTCTGGGCGGTGTTCGGCGTCGGCATCGGGGTGCTGATCCGCAGCCAGATCGGCGCGACCGTGACCGGCATCCTGCTCTACCTGGGTGGCTCGATCGGCGCGATCGTGGTGATCAGCATCCTGGCCGCCCGCTGGGGCGATTGGATCAACAACCTGCAACTGCTGGTGCCGTCGCTCGCCTCGTCGCTGATGGTCACCGGGGCGGACATCCCCGGCAACCCGCCGCGCTGGGCCGGCGCCCTCGTGCTGATCGGGTACGCGGTGATCACCGGCCTGGTCGGCACCCTGCTGATGCGCCGGCGCGACATCTCCTGACCCGGATCGTCCCGGGGTGGCGGCGGCTCGGTCGCCACCCCGGGGCGTCCCGGACCCCCGACCCCGCCGGCCCCGGCTCCGTCGACTCACCCGCCCGGGCAGCCCCGGCCACCGCTGATCGGGACGCAGTGGCCGACCGGCGGGTCCGGCTCCTGGTCGGCCGGGGTGTGGCCGACCAGGGTGCTGGTGGCCATGCTGCCGGCGAGCGCGACCGCCACGTAGAGCAGCGCCATCCCACCGAACGCCCAGCCGAAGTGCCGCCGCCAGCCCTGCTCCCCCGCCCACCCGGCGAGCAGCAGGCCGGCCAGCGGCAGCGCCGCGTTCAGCAGGAGCCCGGCGGTCAGCAGGGCGTCGGTCGTCGCGCCGAACGCCCGCGCCACGTCCTGGGTCGGCGTGTACGGCGTGGACGTCCGCCGGATCAGGGCCACCACGAGCAGGAACGGCACCCCGTAGAGCCAGGCGAAGAAGAGCCCGCCGAGCCCGAGCCGCTTCACGACCGGCCCAGGTACGCGGCGGCCACGACGGCGCAGACCGCGAGGCTGACCGCCACGGACAGAGTGCCGGCCAGCACCGGCGAGGTGATCCGGCGGACCAACAGCGCGTTGATCACCGCCGTGACGATCAGCAACCCGACGAGCACCGGCCCGCCCCAGACCAGCCCGGCCAGCGCCAGTGACTCCATCGGGGAGAGGCAACTGAACATCGCCGAACAGTCCCGCCGCGGGGCGCTCGGCACGCTGTTCACACCCACCACCACCGCCGCGATCGCGGTGGCGTACCAACCGAACGCGACCGCCATGCTCGGGCCGTACCGCTTCCGTTCCCCCGTGTCATCCATGCGGCCGATCCTGCCGAGGAGCGCCCGTGCGGACATCCGTACCGGTACTCAGGCGCCGGCGCCGGCCGACCTATCAGCCCTCGGGCCGACCCGCAGCACTTGCTGAACTTCTGGCATCTTCTGTGAATCGGACCACGCGGCCGAGGCGGAAATGCCTGCGGGATCCGTACGGCGTAGCCTGGGAGCCGTCCTGTCCGTGCTCCGAACCGGGCGCGACGGACACCGCGTGACACATAAACCCGCGTGAAAGAGGCGATTACCGGCCGTGTCGACCCAGCAGACTTCGCAGGATAACCCACTGGCGGGTTTCGGCCCGAACGAGTGGATCGTCGAGGACATGTACCAGCGCTACCTCGCCGACCCAACGAGCGTCGATTCGGCCTGGCACGACTTCTTCGCCGACTACCGACCCGCGCCGGGTGCCGCCACCCCGCGCGGCGGTGAGTCGACGGGCACGCCGGCCGCGGCGCCGGAGCCGGACGGCCAGCCCGAGGCGGCCGCCTCGGTCAGCCAGCCCAGCGCCGCGGCGAAGCCGGCGGCCGCCAGCAAGCCGGCCGCCGCGCAGCCGGCACCGGCCAAGGCCGCACCCGCTCCGGCGAAGGCCGCCGCCCCGGCGAAGGCCGCCCCGGCCAAGCCGGCCGAGAAGGCCGCCGCGCCGAGCGCCGACGGCCCCCAGACCACGCCGCTGCGCGGGGTCGCCGCGAAGATCGTCCAGAACATGGACGCCTCGCTGAGCGTGCCCACCGCGACCAGCGTGCGCGCCGTCCCGGCCAAGCTGCTGGTGGACAACCGCATCGTGATCAACAACCACCTCGCCCGCGGGCGCGGTGGCAAGGTCAGCTTCACCCACCTGGTCGGCTACGCGATGGTCCGGGCGCTGGTCCAGCACCCGGAGATGAACAACTCCTTCGCCGAGGCCAACGGCAAGCCGGCGGTGGTCCGCCCGGCACACGTCAACCTCGGCATCGCCATCGACCTGGCCAAGCCGGACGGCACCCGCAACCTGGTGGTCCCCTCCATCAAGGGCTGCGAGCAGATGGACTTCCGGCAGTTCTGGCAGGCGTACGAGGACGTGGTCCGGCGGGCGCGGCGCAATGAGCTGACCATGGAGGACTACTCCGGCACCACGATCTCGCTGACCAACCCCGGCGGTATCGGCACCGTGCACTCGATGCCGCGGCTGATGCAGGGGCAGAGCGCGATCATCGGCGTCGGCGCGATGGAGTACCCGGCCCCCTACCAGGGCATGTCCGAGGCCACCCTGGCCGAGCTGGCGGTCAGCAAGATCATCACGCTGACCAGCACGTACGACCACCGGATCATCCAGGGCGCGCAGTCCGGCGAGTTCCTCAAGGTGATGCACGAGCTGATCCTGGGCGAGCACGGTTTCTACGACGAGATCTTCACCTCGCTGCGGATCCCGTACGAGCCGGTCCGCTGGGTACGCGACGTCGCGGTCAACTCCGAGGGCCAGATCAACAAGACCGCGCGGGTGCACGAGCTGATCCACGCCTACCGGGTGCGCGGGCACCTGATGGCCGACACCGACCCGCTCGAGTTCAAGATCCGCAAGCACCCGGATCTCGACGTACTCCAACACGGGCTGACCCTGTGGGACCTCGACCGCGAGTTCCCGGTGAACGGTTTCGCCGGTCGGCAGCGGATGAAGCTGCGCGAGATCCTCGGCGTGCTGCGCGACTCGTACTGCCGCCGGGTCGGCATCGAGTACATGCACATCCAGGACCCGGAGGAGCGGCGCTGGATCCAGGAGCGGATCGAGCGCAAGTACGAGAAGCCCTCCCCGGACGAGCAGAAGCACGTGCTCAACCGGCTCAACGCCGCCGAGGCGTTCGAGACCTTCCTGCAGACCAAGTACGTCGGCCAGAAGCGCTTCTCGCTGGAGGGCGGCGAGTCGCTGATCCCGCTGCTCGGCGAGGTGCTGGAGTCCTCCGCCGAGAGCGGGCTGGACGAGGTCGTCATCGGCATGGCCCACCGGGGTCGGCTCAACGTGCTGGCCAACATCGTCGGCAAGCCGTACGAGAAGATCTTCTCCGAGTTCGAGGGACACCTGGACCCGCGCTCGACGCAGGGCTCCGGCGACGTGAAGTACCACCTGGGCCAGAACGGCAAGTTCACCACCCCCGACGGCGAGCACGCGGTCAAGGTGTCGGTGGTGGCCAACCCGTCGCACCTGGAGGCCGTCGACCCGGTGCTGGAGGGCATCGTCCGGGCCAAGCAGGACCGGATCGACCTCAAGCTGGAGGGCTACACCGTGCTGCCGCTGGCGGTGCACGGTGACGCCGCGTTCGCCGGGCAGGGTGTGGTCGCCGAGACCCTCAACCTCTCGCAGCTGCGCGGCTACCGCACCGGCGGCACCGTGCACGTGGTGGTCAACAACCAGGTCGGTTTCACCACCGCCCCGGAGTACAGCCGGTCCAGCCTCTACAGCACCGACGTGGCCCGGATGATCCAGGCGCCGATCTTCCACGTCAACGGCGACGACCCGGAGGCCGTGGTCCGGGTGGCCCGGCTGGCCTTCGAGTACCGGCAGGCGTTCAACAAGGACGTCGTGATCGACATGGTCTGCTACCGCCGGCGCGGGCACAACGAGGGCGACGACCCGTCGATGTCCAACCCGCAGATGTACAAGATCATTGATTCGAAGCGCTCGGTCCGCAAGCTCTACACCGAGGAGCTGATCGGTCGCGGCGACATCACCGTGGAGGACGCGGAGGAGCTGCTGCGCGACTACCAGGCGCAACTGGAGCGGGTCTTCAAGGCCACCCGGGACGCCGCCTCGGCGCCGCGCCAGCTCAACCGGCCGCGCCGTGAGGAGGAGCCGGAGCCGCAGGTCGACACCGCCACCGACGCCGCCGTGGTGAAGGCGATCGGCGAGGCGCACATCAACCTGCCGGAGGGCTTCACCCCGCACAAGCGGATCCAGCAGTTGCTCGACCGGCGGGCGAAGATGTCCGTGGAGGGCAACATCGACTGGGGCTTCGGCGAGATCATCGCGCTCGGGGCGCTGCTGCACGACGGGATCACCGTCCGGCTCGCCGGTCAGGATTCACGCCGCGGCACCTTCGTCCAGCGGCACGCCTCGGTGGTGGACGCCCGCACCGGCGACGACTACCTGCCGCTGAAGTCGCTCACCGGTGACGGCGAGCGCTCCCGGTTCTTCGTGCACGACTCGCTGCTCAGCGAGTACGCCGCGATGGGCTTCGAGTACGGCTACTCGGTGGAGAACATCAACGCGCTGGTCGCCTGGGAGGCCCAGTTCGGCGACTTCGTCAACGGTGCCCAGTCGGTGATCGACGAGTTCATCTCCTCCGGTGAGGTGAAGTGGGGTCAGCGCTCCGCGGTCACCCTGCTGCTGCCGCACGGCCACGAGGGTCAGGGGCCGGACCACACCTCCGGCCGCCCCGAGCGGTTCCTGCAGATGTGCGCCGAGGACAACATGCGGGTCTCCATCCCGACCACCCCGGCGAACTACTTCCACCTGCTGCGCCGTCAGGCTCTGTCGCCGAAGCGCAAGCCGCTGGTGGTCTTCACGCCGAAGTCGCTGCTGCGGCACAAGCTCTGCGTCTCGTCGGTGGAGGACTTCACCACCGGCACCTTCCAGCCGGTGCTGCGCGACACGGCCGCCCCGGCACCGGAGGCGGTGAAGCGGGTGCTGCTCTGCTCCGGCAAGATCTACTACGACCTGTTCCAGGCCCGGCAGCAGCGCGAGGTCACCGACACCGCGATCCTCCGGATCGAGCAGCTGTACCCACTGCCGGTGGAGGAGATCCGGGCCGCCCTGGCGCAGTACCCGAACGCGGAGGACTTCGCCTGGGTGCAGGAGGAGCCGGCCAACCAGGGGGCCTGGTCGTTCGTCGCGCTCAACCTGCTGGAGCACCTCACGGACGTCCGGCTGCGGCGGATCTCCCGCCCGGCCGCAGCCGCCCCGGCAGTCGGCTCCGCCAAGACCCACGAGGTCGAGCAGAACGCCCTGATCGAGGCAGCCCTCCCCCGCCCGTGATCTGACCGCACCGCGCGAGCCGGGGCAGGACCGTTCACAACGGCCCTGCCCCGGCTCCGTCGGTCCACCCGCCCGGCCGAGCCGGGACGAGCAAGAGGACGTACCCATGTACTTCACCGACCGCGGCATTGAGGAGCTGGTCGAGCGCCGGGGCGACGAGCAGGTCACCCTGGAGTGGCTCGGCGAACGCCTGCGCGACTTCGTGGACCTCAACCCCGACTTCGAGACCCCCATCGAGCGCCTGGCCACCTACCTGGCCCGACTGGACGACCCCGACGACGACGACGCCTAGACCCCGGCGGCTGCCGGTGATCGAGCTTGGAGGGGCCGGAGGACCCGGGCGGGAGGTCTTGCGATCTTCTAGGGTTGGGGCGTGGCCCGGAGCGTGTATCTGACGAGTGTGGGATCGGGCGGAGGTAAGTCGACCGTCGCCCTCGGGCTGGCCGAGTTGCTGTCCCGCCAGGTCGGGCGGATCGGCGCGTTCCGGCCGCTGGTCGCCGGCTCCGGCCCGGACCCGATCCTCGCCCTGCTCAGCGAGCGCTACCGGATCGAGCAACCGCTGACCGAACTAAGTGGGATGAGCTACGCCGAGGCCACCGCACTGGTCGCCGACGGCCGGCGGGAGGAGCTGATCTCCGCCGTCGTCGAGCGCTACCGGGCCGTGGAGCGGCAGTGCCCGGCGGTGGTTGTGGTGGGCAGCGACTTCGACGACCCGGGCGACCCGGCCCGTCCCCGGGAACTGGCCTTCAACGCCCGGCTGGCCACCGAGTTCGGCAGTGTGGTGGTGCCGGTGGTGGACGGCTTCGGGCAGGAGCCGGCGGCCATCGCGGCAGCCGTGCGGGGGGCGTACCACGATCTGGCCGACCTGGGCGCGACCGTGCTCGCGGTGATCGCCAACCGGGTGCCCGGGCCGATGACCCTGCCCGAGCTGCCGGTGCCGGCGTACGCCATCCCGGAGGTGCCGAGCGTGTCGGCGCCGACGGTGGCCGAGGTGGCCGCGGCGCTCGACGCCACCCTGCTCGCCGGGGACGACGCCGCGCTCGGGCGGGACGTGCTGGACTTCGTGGTCGGTGCCGCACACGTGCCCACGCTGCTGGACCACCTCACCGAGGGCGCCCTGGTGATCACCCCCGGGGACCGCGCCGACCTGCTCGTCGCCGCCAGCGCCGCGCACGTGGCCGGGCAGGTGTCGGTGGCCGGGCTGGTGCTGACCCTCGGCGAGCAGCCCGACCCGCGGGCGATGCGGTTGGTGGAGGGGCTGAACACCGGCTTGGCGGTACTCTCCGTGCGCAGCGACAGCTACCACACGGTGGCCGCGTCCAGCCGGATCGAGGGCCGACCCAGCGCGGCGAACCCGCGCAAGGTGGAGGCCGCGCTCGGCGCGTTCGAGCGCTGCGTGGACACCGACGACCTGGCCCGCCGGCTGCGCGTCAGCCGGTCGACCCGGGTCACCCCCCTGATGTTCGAGAACGAGCTGATCGACCGGGCCCGGTCACAGCGCCGGCACCTCGTGCTGCCGGAGGCCGCCGACGAGCGGATCCTGCGCGCGGCGGAGATCCTGCTCCGCCGCGGGGTGGTCGAGCTGACCCTGCTCGGCCGGCCGGACGACATCTCCCGGCGTACGCGTGAGCTGGGCGTCGACCTCGGCGACGCGCACGTGGTCGACCCGGTGACCAGCGGGTGGCGGGACGATTTCGCGGTCGAGTACGCCCAGCTCCGCGCCCACCGGGGGGTCACCGCCGAGTTGGCGCACGACATCGTCGCCCAGCCGAACTACTTCGGCACCCTGATGGTGGCCACCGGACGGGCCGACGGCATGGTCTCCGGCGCGACGCACACCACCGCCGCCACCATCCGGCCGGCGTTCGAGATCATCCGAACCGTGCCGGAGGTCTCGGTGGCCTCCAGCGTCTTCTTCATGCTGCTCGCCGACCGGGTGCTGGTCTACGGCGACTGCGCGGTCAACCGCGACCCGGATGCCGCCCAGCTCGCCGACATCGCGATCTCGTCCGCGGACACCGCCGCCCGGTTCGGCATCGAGCCCCGGGTGGCGATGCTGTCGTACTCCACCGGCAGCTCGGGGGCCGGCGCGGACGTGGAGAAGGTCGCCACGGCCACGGCGCTGGTCCGGAAGCGCCGGCCCGACCTGCTGGTCGAGGGGCCGATCCAGTACGACGCGGCGATCGACCCGGCGGTGGCGGCGACCAAGCTGCCGGGCAGCGCGGTCGCCGGCCGGGCCACGGTCTTCATCTTCCCCGACCTGAACACGGGCAACAACACGTACAAGGCGGTGCAGCGCTCCGCCGGGGCGGTCGCCGTCGGCCCGGTGATGCAGGGCCTGCGCCGGCCGGTGAACGACCTGTCCCGGGGCGCGACCGTGCCGGACATCGTCAACACGGTGGCGATCACCGCCATCCAGGCGGCCACCGAGGAGGCGTCGTGAGTCGGGTGCTGGTGCTCAACTGCGGGTCGTCATCGGTCAAGTGGCGCCGCTACGACGGTGACCGGGTGCTCGACCAGGGCACCGTCGAGCGGGTCGGTGAACCCGGTGGCGGCCCGGCGGACCACACCAGCGCCGTCCGGGAGATCCTGGCCGGGCAGGACCTGAGTGGGCTGGCGGCGGTCGGGCACCGGGTGGTGCACGGCGGCCGGATGTTCACCGCGCCGGTCCTGGTCGACGACGCGGTGCTGGCCGCGATCCGGGACCTGGTACCGCTCGCCCCGCTGCACAACCCGGCCAACCTGGCCGGCATCGAGATGGCCCGTGAGACGCTGCCGGACGTTCCGCAGGTCGCCGTCTTCGACACCGCGTTCCACCACACCCTGCCGGAGGCCGCGGCCACCTACGCGATCGACCGGGACACCGCCGAGCGGTACGCCATCCGCCGGTACGGCTTCCACGGCACCTCACACGCGTACGTCTCCCGGCGCACCGCGGAACTGCTGGGGCGCCCGTACGGGCAGCTCAACACGATCACCCTGCACCTCGGCAACGGTGCCAGCGCCTGCGCGGTGGCGGATGGCCGCAGCGTCGCCACCTCGATGGGCATGTCCCCGCTTCAGGGGCTGGTGATGGGCACCCGCAGCGGCGACCTGGACCCGGCCGTGATCTTCCACCTGCGGCGGGAGGCTGGGCTGTCGGTGGACGAGATCGACGACCTGCTCAACCACCGCAGCGGCCTGCTCGGGCTGACCGGCGTCAACGACATGCGCGAGGTGCTCCAGCGCAGGGCGGCCGGAGACCAGGCGGCGGAGCTGGCCTTCGACGTGTACTGCCGGCGGATCACCGGCTATGTGGGCGCGTACTACGCGCTGCTCGGTCGGGTCGACGCGATCACCTTCACCGCCGGGGTGGGCGAGCACGCGGCGCCGGTGCGGGCCGCCGCGCTGGCCGGGCTGGACCGGCTCGGCATCGTCGTGGACCCGACCCGCAACGCCGGGAACGGTGACCGGGTGATCTCGCCCGAGGGCACCGAGGTGACCGTCTGCGTCATTCGCACCGACGAGGAACGGGAGATCGCCCGGCAGGCCCGGGCCGTGGTCGAGGCCGGCTGACGCCATTCCGTGGGGCTCAGCACGCGGGCATCTCACCGCCGGTCAAACCCGGCCGGGCCGGCAGGCTCAGCGCAGCGCCAACCAGGCGACGAGGGCAACCACCAGCACGACGACCACCGCCGCACCGATGATCAGCGGCAGGCGGGACGGGGACTCCGCCGGCGCGATGGCCTCCGGCGTCTGGGTGAACGCGCGGAACGCCTCGGTGTTGCCGCTGGGGTCGGTGTAGTTCTCAGGCATGCCGGTGACCCTAGCGAAGCCGGTCGCGGCGCACCGCCCCCGCCCACGGCACCCGGTGGTGTCGACCCGGCCGGCGGAGCTGACCCGACCCGGCCGGCGGGTGCGGCCGGACCGGACGGCGGGGTCGCTACCCACACCCGGGCACCTACCGTGGAACGATGGGGGCGGGGCGGCTGATCGCCGTACTGGTGACAGCGCTGCTGGCCGGTTGCGCGCCGGCCACCGCCGTGGCGGACGGGTCCACCGCCGCCCCGGTCGTGCCGTCGGCGCGCCGGGCGCCCGAGGGGTCGTACGTCGTCGGCGTGCGTACGCTCACCCTCGATCCCCGCTCGGCGCGCCCCCTGCCGGTGACCATCTGGTACCCGGCGTCACCCGACGGGGTGGCCGCCGGGCGGTTCCCGGTGGTCATCTACAGCCACGGCCTGGACAGCCGGCCCGGGCTGCACGCAGGGCTGACCACGCGCTGGGCGGCGGCCGGCTTCGTGGTGGCCGCTCCCGCGTTCCCGCACACCCGGCGCGGTGCCGCCCGGTTCACCCGAGCCGACGTCCGCAACCAGCCGGCCGACTGCTGGCGGCTCATCCGGCACCTGAGCCGTCTCGACACCGACCCGGATGATCCGCTCGCCGGTCACCTGGCCCTGGCATCGATCGCCGCCGCCGGCCACTCGGCCGGCGGCTTCACCACGGCCGGCATGTTCGCCGAGGGGCACCAGGCCCGGCTGCGCGCCGGGATCGTGATCGCCGGGGGCGGACTGCCCGGCAGTTTCGCCGGGCCGGCCGCGCCCCTGCTCTTCGTGCACGGCACGGCCGACCCGGTGGTGCCGGTCGCGGTCGGCCGGGCCGCGTACGGGCGTACCCCCGGCCCGGCCGCCTTTCTCAGCCTGCTCGGCCAGGACCACGGCGCGTACCTCACCCCGGACAGTCCGGGGTTCGCCCCCGTCCTCGCCACCACCACCGACTTTCTCCGCTGGACCCTCTACGACGACAGCGCGGCCGGCGCCCGCCTCCCCGCCGACGCCCGCACCCCCACCCTGACCCGCTACGAGTCCCGCCCGGCCCGCTGACGACCCCGGCCGCCCCGCTACCGGCCGGGATGCTGGACGCGCCAGCGGGCCGGATCGGCACGCTCACCGTGCCGACGATCTCGGTGTCAGCCCAGATCGAGTTCAAGCAGATGTACCCGATCTGGATGCCGGAGCGCCCGCGCCGACCAAAGGACGCCGACGACCTGGCCCGGCTGCGCGCCGCCGTCCCGCCGGCCGGAGAAGACTGAGCGCTGGGTGAGCGGGTGGCCACGCCACACCGAACGCGACCGAGCGGGTCAGCCGGGCAGGGCACAATTGAGTTCATGTCCCGTCGCGTCACCCCCGCGCTGCTGGCCAGCGCCCTGCTCACGGCCGGCCTGGTCGGCTGCACCGCGGACGCCCGGCAGGCCGAGAGCGGGCCGGCACCGGTCGAGCCCTCCTCCGTCGCCTCGGCGACGCCGCGGGTACCCGCCGGGACCGCGCCACAGCGAGCCTTCGCCGTCGGCGTACGCCAGCTCAAGCTGAACCGGGACGGCCGGGCGCTGCCGGTGACGCTCTGGTACCCGGCGGCCGGGGAGGCCGGCGGGGCGGTCAAGCGGTCGGCGGCGGCAGCGGCCGGCCGGTTTCCCGTGGTGATGTTCAGTCACGGCCTGGGCGGGCGGCCGGACGACTACGCCACGCTGCTGACCCGGTGGGCGGCGGCGGGCTTCGTGGTGGCCGCGCCGGCCTTCCCGCACACCTCCCGGGGCGGCGACGGCAACGTCCTCGACGTGCTCAACCAGCCGGCCGACGTGTCCTACACGCTGACCGAGGTGCTGGCGCTCGACGGCAAGGCGGGCGACCCGCTTCGCGGCCGGCTGGACGCCGAGCGGGTGGCCGCGGCCGGGCACTCGGCCGGCGGGGTGACCACCATCGGCCTGTTCACCGCCAGCCGGGACGAACGGCTGGACGCCGGCGTGGTGTTCGCCGGCACGGCGCTCGGCGTGGGTACGGCGTTCGCCGGCGCGGCCGCGCCCCAGCTGTTCGTGCACGGCGAGCTGGACGAGGTGGTCGACTACGCGGCGGGCCGGGCCGCGTACGACAAGGTGCCCTGGCCGAAGGCGATGCTGAGCCTGCCGAAGGGCGACCACGGGCGGGCGCTGCTCAGCGACGGCGCGGCGCTGCGGGTGGTCTCGGACACCTCCGTCGAGTTCCTCCGCTGGACGCTGTACGGCGACCCGGCGGCCAAGAAGCGCATCTCCACCGACGCGAAGCGCGGCGACATCGCCACCTTCGACGACCACCTGTAGGTAGCCGGCCGGGCGAAGGCGCGGATCATGAAAGCAACGCCGCGGACGCGTCAGGCGGTGTGGTCGACGACGACCTTGCCGAAGGCGTCACCGGAGTGCAGCCGGGCGAAGGCGTCCTCGACCCGGCTGAACGGGACGACGCTGTCCACCACCGGGCGCACGTCGCTGTCCGCGCAGAACGCCAGCAGCTCGTACAGCTCGCCGGGCGTGCCCATCGAGGTGCCCAGGATCTCCAGCTGCATGGCGAAGACCCGGCGGAGGTTGACCGCCGGCTCGTGACCGGCGGTGGCGCCGGAGACCACGATCCGGGCCATCGGCGCTGCCGACTTCATCGAGTGGTCGAAGGTGGCCGCGCCGACCGTCTCGATCACCACGTCGACCCGTTCCGGCAGCCGGGCACCCGGTTCCACGGCGGTGGCGCCGAGCGCGGTGATCCGCTCCCGCTTGGTGGCGTCGCGGCTGGTCGCGTACACCCGCTTACCCATCGCGACGGCGAGCGCGACGGCCGCGGTGGCCACGCCGCCGCCCGCGCCCTGCACCAGCACGCTGTCGGCGTCCTCGACACGGCCCTTGGTGGTCAACATCCGCCACGCGGTCAGCCAGGCCGTGGGCAGGCAGGCCGCGTCGGTCGCCGCCATCCCGTCGGGCAGCGGGACCAGGTTCGACCGGGGTACGGCGACCCGCTCGGCGAGGGTGCCGGGGAAGTACTCGGAGAGGATGGAGACCCCGCGCGGGTCACCCCGGGTGACCACCACCGGGTAGACGACCACCTGGTTGCCCTCCGGGTCCACGCCGACCGCGTCGCAGCCGAGGATCATCGGCAGCTGGGCCTCGGTGAGCCCCACCCCCCGCAGCGACCAGAGGTCGTGGTGGTTGAGCGAGGTGGCGCGCAGCTGCACGGTCACCCAGTCGTCCGCCGGGTGGGTCGGCTCGGGCCGCTCACCGACAGTGAGCGCGGCGAGCGGGTCGGCGTCGTCGAAGCGGGAGGCGAAGGCAGCACGCATGATCGGCACGGTAACAAGCCGAACGCCGGTTAAGAAGGGGCCCTTCCACACACCCGGCGTTAGGAAGGGACCCTTCCTATGCACCAGGCGTTAAGAAGGTGCCCTTCCTTACCGGCGGGCGACGCCGTCGCGGCGGGCCGCCTCGGCGACCGCCTCGGCCACCGCCGGGGCGACCCGGGGGTCCAGCGGCGACGGGACGATCGCCTCGGCGGTCAGCGACTCGGCCACCACTCCGGCGATGGCGTCCGCGGCGGCGACCTTCATGCCCTCGGTGATCCGGGTGGCCCGCGCGTCCAGCGCGCCCCGGAACACCCCGGGGAAGGCGAGCACGTTGTTGATCTGGTTGGGGTAGTCGCTGCGCCCGGTGGCGACCACCGCGACGTGCCGGGCGGCCACCTCGGGGTGCACCTCCGGGGTCGGGTTGGCCAGCGCGAACACGATCCCGCCGGGTGCCATGCCGGCGACCGCGGCCTCCGGGATCTGCCCGCCGGAGACGCCGATCAGCACGTCCGCGCCGCGCAGCGCCTCGGTGATGTCACCCTGCCGACCGTCGGCGTTGGTGGTCGCGGCCAGCTCGGCCTTGGTGCCGGTCAGCTCGGTACGGTGCCGGCCGATGATGCCCTTGGAGTCGCAGACCACCACCTGGTCGGGGTTGACGCCCCCGGCGACCAGCATCTTCGTCACGGCCACACCGGCCGCGCCGGCGCCGCTCACCGCGACCCGCAGGTCACCGAGCTTGCGGTTGAGCAGGGTGGCGGCGTTGCGCAGCGCGGCGAGCACCACGATCGCGGTGCCGTGCTGGTCGTCGTGGAAGACCGGGATGTCCAGCGCCTCGTCGAGCCGGCGCTCCACCTCGAAGCAGCGCGGCGCGCTGATGTCCTCCAGGTTGATCCCGCCGAACGAGGGGGCCAGCGCCCGCACCACGGCGACGATCTCGTCCACGTCCTGGGTGTCCAGACAGATTGGCACCGCGTCGACCCCGGCGAACTGCTTGAACAGCACCGCCTTGCCCTCCATCACCGGCAGCGCGGCACGCGGGCCGATGTTGCCGAGCCCGAGCACCGCCGAGCCGTCGGTGACCACCGCGACGGCGTGCGACACCCAGGTGTAGTCGTCGACCAGGTCGGGGTCGGCGGCGATCGCCTCACACACCCGGGCCACCCCCGGGGTGTACGCGAGGGAGAGGTCCTCCCGGCTGGTGAGCGGCACCGTCGAGGTGACGGCCATCTTGCCGCCCCGGTGCAGCTGGAAGACGGGATCAGCGGGGTCCACGGTGGACGAAGGCATGGCGGTGACTCCAGGATCTGTCGAGCAGACGGGGCGGCCGGCCCGGCCGCGAGGTGGGCGGCGAGCGGTGGCACGCGGTGCGGGGGGTCACCCGGGCACTTTCCGAGCATAGTGTCGACACTGCCACTCGGATGTGAGCAGGGTCATAACGGTCGACGCGGGACCCGTCCGGGGCGCGGCCAGTAGCGGGCCACCACCCGCCCCCGCACGTCGGCCACCCCGTACGCGCGGGAGTCGTCGGTGACCAGGTCGTTGTCCCCGCGCAGCCACCAGCCGCCGTCCTGTGCCCGGACCGCCCGTTTCACCACCAGCAGCTCGGGACGGGTACGGAAGACCGCGACCACCACGTCACCGGGGCGGATCGGACGACCGTGCGGGCGGACCAGCACCGCGTCGCCGTGCCGCAGCGTCGGCGCCATGGACGGGCCGGTCACCAGGATGGCGGTCAGCGGCCCGCGCAGCCGGGGAGCCCCCGCCGGGTGATCGGCCCGCACTGGTTTCACCTCCACCCGCTTCGGGGAGCATTCCCAGGAGTAATGTCGCCTTTGATCATCGCAAACTTCCCATGGAGGATCCCGATGCGACTTCCACGCATCCTTGCGCCCCGCGTCTCCGCGAGCGCTCACTGCGACCTGCCGTGCGGCGTCTACGACCCGGCCCAGGCCCGGATCGAGGCCGAGTCGGTCAAAATGATCTGCGAGAAGTACCAGGCGAACACCGACCCGGAGTTCCGCACCCGGGCGGTCATCATCAAGGAGCAGCGCGCCGAGCTGGTCAAGCACCACCTGTGGGTGCTCTGGACCGACTACTTCAAGGCCCCGCACTTCGAGAAGTACCCGAACCTGCACACCCTGTTCAACGAGGCCACCAAGCTCGCCGGCGCCGGTGGCGTCAAGGGCAGCCTCGACCCGGCCACCGCCGACAAGCTGCTCGCGAAGATCGATGAGATCTCGAAGATCTTCTGGGAGACCAAGAAGGCGTGACCGCACCCGTCACCCCGACGATCCGGCCGGCACGTCCCGAGGATGTGCCGGCCGTCGTCGCCATGGTTCACGAGCTGGCGGAGTACGAACGCGCCCCGGACCAGTGCCACCTCACCACCGAACAGTTGACCTCGGCCCTGTTCACGACTACTCCAGGTCGCGGCGTGGCGTCAGACGCGCCGAGCTGGAGTGGTGGTGCGACCGCACCGGCGCTCTTCGGCCACGTCGCGGTCGACGAGCACGACCAGCCGATCGGCTTCGCGCTGTGGTTCCTCAACTTCTCCACCTGGGCCGGCGTGCACGGCGTCTACCTGGAGGACCTCTACGTCCGACCGGCCGCCCGGGGCACCGGTGCGGGCCGGCTGCTGCTCGCCACCCTAGCCGACATCTGCGTACGACGCGGCTACCGGCGGCTGGAGTGGTGGATGATCAACTGGAACCCGGCCGCCGGGTTCTACGCCTCCATCGGCGCGGAGCAGATGAGCGAGTGGGTCCCCTACCGGCTCAGCGGCGACGCACTGCGTGACCTCGCCAGCCAGGCCACCGCCGCTGGCACGCGCCCGGGCGACTGACCGGGTAGAGTCCCCGACCGGGGGGATGAGGCGTGACTCAACTGACCGGCCAGCCAGCGACCGACGACGACGTGGTGCACCTCACGGTGCCCGCCGACGGCGGCTACCTCGGCGTGCTCCGTACCGCCACCGCCGGTCTCGCGGCCCGGTTGCAGTTCGCGCTCGACGAGATCGAGGATCTGCGGATCGCGGTCGACGAGGCGTGCGCCATGCTGCTCGCCATCGCCACCCGCGACGCCGAGCTGGAGTGCCGGTTCTCGGTCACCGAGGACGCGCTGACCGTCGAGGTCACCGTGCCGACCGTGCGCGGCGCCACCCTGCCCGCCGAGTCGTCCTTCGCCTGGAAGGTGCTCACCGCGCTGACCACGTCGGCGTCCACCACGGCCGCCGACGGCCGGGCGACGATCTCGCTGTTGACCCGCCGCTCCGGCGGCTATTGACCCACCCGTTCACCCCGTCGGGCGCGGAGCCCGGTCACTCGAAACCGAGCGCCCGGGTCGTCGGGGGGCTCACCAACAGCCAGCTGACGCCCAGGCCCAGTGCCATCAGCGGCACGCCGAGCCAGCCCAGCCCGGCCTGGATCATGAACCACCCGATCGGCAGCAGCATCAGCTGAAGCACGATCGCGGGGGCGCGCGCGCCGGCCTGACGGCGCAGCAGCGCGCGGCCCAGTGCCCAGAGCACGACCGCCGCCCCGACGGCGAACGCGGTCACCAGCAGGGCTGACAGCAGATCGCGGGTGGCGGCGGTGAGATCGGCCCAGACCAGCCAGGCGGCGATCAGCCCGACGGCGACCGCCTCCGCCCACAGCAGCCGCACCGCCCAGCGGAGCGTGACGGGAATCGGGGCCGAGTCGATGGTCACGCGCGCCACGATACCCGGGCTACCGGAAGGTACAGTGCCGCCCATGCGGGCCGTCCTGGTGGTCAATCCGAAGGCCACCACCACCAGCGAACGCAGCCGGGACGTGCTTGTCCGGGCGCTGCGCAGCGAAGTCGACCTCAGCGTGCGCTACACCCGCCGGCGTGGGCACGCCATGGCGCTGGCCCGGGAGGCCGCCGCGGAGGGGGTCGACCTGGTCGTCACCCTGGGTGGCGACGGCACCGTCAACGAGGTGGTGAACGGCCTGATGACGGCCGAGCCGCCCGCCGGCGCCGATGGCGCCACGCTGGCCGAGCGGCTGCCCGCGCTGGCGACCGTTCCGGGTGGCTCGACCAACGTGTTCGCCCGCGCGCTGGGCCTTCCCCGGGAGTGGCCGGAGGGGACCAGCATGATCCTCGAAGGGCTGCGTCTCGGTCGACACCGGACGATCGGGCTGGGGCGCGCGGACGATCGCTACTTCACCTTCTGCGCCGGGTTCGGCCTGGACGCCGCCGTGATCCACCGGGTGGAGCAGGCACGTCGTCGGGGGCGCGTCTCCACTCCGGGTCTCTACCTGCGCTCGATCATGAACCAGTACTTCCTCGCCTCGGACCGACGGCACCCGGCGATCAGGTTGGAGCGTCCCGGTGAGCCCGCGGAAGGCGAGCTGGCGACCGTCATCATCCAGAACACCGCGCCGTGGACGTACCTGGGCGATCGGGAGATCAACCCGAACCCGGAGGCGTCGTTCGACCTCGGGCTGGACGTGCTGGCGTTGCGTCAGCTCCGGGTGGCCAGCACAACACGGACGGTGACGCAGTTCCTGTCCCGGCGGCCGGATCCACGCGGCCGGCAGGTGTTACGACTCCATGACACGGCGGAGTTCACGCTGGTCTCCAACCGCCCACAGGCGTTCCAGCTGGACGGCGACTACCTCGGCGAGCGGGAGAAAGTCAGATTCACATCCGTTCCCGCCGCACTGAGAGTAATCTGCTAGGTCTCGGGTACTGCCCTAGGTCGACGCGGCCGCCACAACTGCATCGACACGGTCGCCGCCACACCGAGGGGCAGGTGCCGGAAATGTCAGCAATGTCACGTGGACTGTACTATATTGATCCTCGGCTGTGGCACGGCGGGTAACCAGGAAGGCACTGGAACCCGGACAAATGGGTTGTGGGCTTGCTCACCGCCCGGAGTTTTTCCGAGCGTCACCCTTGACATCGCGAATGTTCGTGAAAGTATTCACAAGCGAACTTGAGTTACCGGGACATTGCCTGGATATGCTCGTCAGGTTGAGCTGTTCCAGCAGGTCCCCCGGGGCTAACCGCCTGCTCACGCACTGCCGAATGGACCGACGCGAACTGTCACCATCGGCTTTGCGGATGCATATAGGAAAAGCACTACAAGCAATAATTGCCACCCCATCCAGAATGAGGAGTGTTGCCGCCATGGACTGGCGTCACCATGCTGTCTGCCGCGACGAGGACCCGGAGCTGTTCTTCCCTATCGGGACGTCCGGACCGGCTCTCCTGCAGGTCGAGCAGGCCAAGGCCGTCTGCAGGCGCTGCTCCGTGACCGACCAGTGCCTGCAGTGGGCGCTCGAGTCGGGTCAGGACGCCGGCGTCTGGGGCGGAATGAGCGAGGAGGAGCGGCGCGCTGTCAAACGTCGCGGCGGCCTCCGGGTCCTGCGCGCTCACTCCGCCTGATCCCACGACACAGCTGTACGCCCCGGCGGGTCCGCCCGCCGGGGCGTTCCGCTTTCCTACCCCGCTGATCATTCGCAAGCCGGCGACCTCGGTCACACCGCCGGCGCCAGGACTCGACCGGACCACTCGTCGACCCGCCGCAGCACCAGCTCGACCAGCTCCGGGGCGTCGGTCAACGGGTCGGCCACCGCCACCGCGCCGGCCGCCCGGGCCGCCTCGGCCACCGCGTCGTGAAAGAGGCCCGGCGCCAGGAAGTACCCGGCGACCGCCACCCGGCGAGCGCCGGCCGCCCGTAGCCGGGCCACCGCGACACCGGTCTCCGGCGGAGCCGCCGAGGCGTACGACACCCGGCAGGGCACCCCGAACTCCGCGCCGAGCGCGTCCGCCACCAGGCCCACCGAGCCACGCGCCCGCGTGTCCCGGGTGCCCGCCGCTGCCAGCACCAGCGCGTCGAAGCGGCCCGTCCACGACTCGCCGAGCCGGCGTCGCAGCCCGGCCAGCAGAGCCCGGTCCACCGTGCCGTCCGCCGGACCGAGCACGTCGGTCACCCGTACCTCCAGGGGAGGCCCGGCCCGCGCCGCGGCGGCGACGGCCGCCGGGATGTCGACCCGACGGTGGTACGCGGCGGTCAGCAGCAGCGGCACCAGCACCGCCCGGCGGTGGCCGGCCGCCGCCAACCCGCGCAGCACCTCGGTCGGCCCCGGCTCGGTGTGGTCCAGCCAGCTCGTCCACACCGGGGTGTCCGGACGGGCGGCCGACACCGCCCGGCCCAGCGCCCGGGTGGCCTCGGCCGCTCGGGGATCACGGCTGCCGTGCGCGACCAGCACCACCGGATCCGCCCCGCCGGCCACACGCAGGCCGGTCGGGGTCGTCGACGGGGAGGTCAGACGTGCAGTCCGCACTCGGACTTCTCGAACATGGCCCACCGGCCGGCCCGCGCGTCCTCGCCGGCCTTGGTCCGACGGGTGCACGGCCAGCAGCCGATCGAGCCGTAGCCCTGCTTGAACAGCTCGTTGACCGGCACGTTCCAGCGGGCGATGTAGGCGTCCACGTCGCCCTGCGACCAGGCCGCGATCGGGTTGACCTTGACCTTGCCCCGCCGCCCGTCGAAGGTCACCACCGGCGTGTTGGCCCGGGTCGGCGACTCGTCCCGGCGCAGGCCCGCGGCCCAGGCGTCGTACCCGGTCAGCGCCCGCTCCAGCGGCTCCACCTTGCGCAGCTGGCAGCAGTCGTCCGGTGACTTGTTGAACAGCCGGGGACCGTACTGGCCGTCCTGCTGACCGACGGTGAGCCGAGGGCGGATCGACCGGACGTTCACCGGCAGCGTCCGCGCCACCTCGTCCCGCACCCGGAGGGTCTCCGGGAAATGGAGGCCGGTGTCGAGGAAGACCACGTCCACCCCCGGGGCGACCCGGGACACCAGGTGGGCCAGCACGGCGTCGGCCATCGAGCTGGTGACGCAGAACCGGTCGCCGAAGGTCTGCGCCGCCCAACGGGCGATCTCCAGCGCCGGGGCGCCCTCCAGCTCCCGACCCGCCTGCTCGGCCAGCGCCCGCAGCTCGTCAGGGCTGCGCCGGGTCGGATCGGCCGGGGTCGGACCGCCCGGACCGACCAGGCCGAGGCCGGCGGCGGAGACGAGGCTCACCGGTTCACCGCCCGGGAGAGCAGCCCGGTGAACTTCACCGAGAAGACCCGGGCGCAGGCGTGGCACTCCCAGGCGCCGTGCCCCGCCTCGTGCGGCCGTAGATCCTCCTCGCCGCAGTACGGGCAGTACAGGGGTGCCGCTCGGTTCTCGCTGCTCATCGCAGTTCCTCCTCGTCGACTCTGATCACCCAGTTGGCGAACGTCTCGCCCTCGCTCCGGCCGGCCAGGTAGCGCAGGGCCAGTCGTTCCACGTACTCCGGAAGCTCCTCGGCGGTGGTCTTCAGGCCGCGCAGCTTGCGCCCGAAACCGGCGGTCTGCCCCTGCGCCATGCCCAGGCCGCCACCCAGGTGCACCTGGAAGCCCTCGACGTGCCGACCGTCCGGGCCGACCACCAGCTGGCCCTTGAGTCCGATGTCGGCCACCTGGGTGCGCGCGCAAGCGTTCGGGCAGCCGTTGATGTGGATCGAGATGTCGGCATCGAAGTCGCGCAGCCGCTGCTCCAGCCGGGCCACCAGCTCCTCGCCGCGGGCCTTCGTCTCGACGATGGCGAGCTTGCAGTACTCGATGCCGGTGCACGCCATGGTGCCGCGCCGCCAGGCCGACGGCCGGGCCTCCAGGCCGATCGCGCGCAGCGCGTCGACCAACGACTCGGTCCGCTCCGACGGCACGTCGAGCACCAGCAGCTTCTGGTACGGGGTGAGCCGCACCCGGTCACTGCCGTGCGCCTCGACCACGTCGGCCAGCTGGGCGAGCTGCGCGCCGGAGACCCGCCCGACGACCGGGGCGGCGCCGACGTAGTGCCGCCCGTCGGCCTGCTCGTGCACCCCAACGTGGTCGATCGGCTTCGCCGGCAGGTCCGGCGCCGGGCCGTCGAGCAGCGTCCGGCCGAGGTAGTCCTGCTCCAGGACCTCGCGGAAACGCTCGATGCCCCAGTCGGCCACCAGGAACTTCAACCGGGCGCGGTTACGCAGCCGCCGGTAGCCGTAGTCGCGGAAGATCCCGACCACGCCGGCCCACACGTCGGGGATCTCGGCCATCGGCACCCAGACGCCGAGTCGCTGGGCCAGCATCGGGTTAGTGGAGAGGCCGCCACCGACCCAGACGTCGAAGCCGGGGCCGTGTTCGGGGTGGTCGACGCCGAGGAAGGCGATGTCGTTCGACTCGTACGGGGTGTCCACCAGCCAGGAGATCGACGTCTTGAACTTGCGGGGCAGGTTGGAGAACTGCTTGTCCCCGACGTACCGGGCGACGATCTCGTCGAGCGCCGGCGTGGGGTCGAGCAGCTCGTCGCGGGCCACCCCGGCGACCGGGCTGCCCAGCACGATCCGGGGGCAGTCGCCGCACGCCTCGGTGGTCTGCAGGCCGACCGACTCCAGTCGGCGCCAGATCTCCGGCATGTCCTCGACCCGGATCCAGTGGTACTGGATGTTCTGCCGGTCGGTGATGTCGGCGGTGTCCCGGGCGAACTCCCGGGAGATGTCCGCGATGACCCGCAGCTGGGCCAGGCTGAGCTGGCCGCCGTCGATGCGGACCCGGAGCATGAAGAACTCGTCCTCCAGCTCGTGCGGCTCCAGCACCGCGGTGCGCCCACCGTCGATGCCGGCCCTGCGCTGGGTGTAGAGGCCCCACCAGCGGAACCGGCCGCGCAGGTCCTGCGGGTCGATGGAGGCGAAGCCGCCGTGCGCGTAGATGGTCTCGATCCGGGCCCGGACGTTGAGCGGGTCGTCGTCCTTCTTGATCCGCTCGTTGGGGTTGAGCGGCTCGCGGTGGCCGAGCGCCCACTGACCCTCACCCCGCGGCCGGCGCGTCACCGTCCGGGCAGGGCGGGCCGTCGGGTCCTCGGAACGGGCCGGGATGCTGCTGACCGCCATCGCGGCGTCCTCCGTTGTCTGCTGTGCCTCGGGGCGGGCGCGGGGCGCGGCGGCCGGCCCGTCGAGAGCGGGCGGGACAACGGTGTCTGAGACAGCCGGCGCGGAGCGCGCCCGAGACAGATGGGTCGGGCGTCGTCAGTTGGCCGGACAGATCGCGCTGCGCACGCGGCCGTAATCAACGTGGCGACGAGCCACGAAGCGGCGGACGACAGCGGCGGTCATGGGCTCATGCTGCCACACCGCATGGGGGCCGGCCAATGAGCGCGTGCCGGATCCCACATCACGGGCCGGGCCAGCCGTGACAGGCTCGGACGGTGGGCATATTGTCCGAAAAGTCGCCCGAGGCGGTGCGAGGTCGGCTGCACCGCGTCCCGGTCTGGCTTCCTCCGGCGGTGCTGACCCTGGCGGTCACCGGCGCTGGGCTGGGCTCGGCCCAGCTCTGGCGCGACGAGCTGGCCACCTGGAGCGCCGCCACCCGGTCGCCCGGCGACCTGGTCCGGCTGGCCGGCACCATCGACGCCGCCACCGGCCCGTACTACCTGTTGCTGCACGGCTGGCTCGCGATCGTCGGCGACTCCACGGTGGCCCTGCGCGCGCCGGCCGCGCTGGCGATGACCGTCGCCGCCGGGCTGCTCGCCGTGCTCGGCGCGCAGCTTGCCGACCGGCGTACCGGTCTGTTCGCCGGGCTGCTCTTCGCGCTGCTCCCCGGCACCTCCCGCTACGGGCAGGAGGCCCGCCCGTACGCCCTGGCCACCGCGCTCGCGGTCCTTGCCACCCTGCTGCTGGTGAGTGCGTTGCGTCGGCCCGGCTGGGCCCGCTGGGGCGGTTACGCCGCCGCGGTGGCCGCGCTCGGGCTCACCCATCTGATCGCCCTCACCCTGCTCGCCGCACACGCGCTGGTCGTGCTGGTCACCTGGTGGCGGGGCTCCGCCGTAGCCGGGGTGGCCGAGTCGGACGGGACCGGCGAGGTGGGGCGGCCGGATCGGCGGGTGTGGCGGTGGGTGGTCGCGGTGGTGCCGGCCGCGCTGCTGGTGAGCCCGCTGCTGCTGAAGGCCGGCACACAGCGTTCCCGACAGTTGGACTGGGTTGCGTCGGCCCGCCTGGACGACCTGAGCGCGCTGCCCGGTGGCGTGGCCCAGAGCTCCGTGGTGGGCGGGCTGCTGGTGGGGATCGCCGCGCTTGGTGCGGCCCGCCTCGGCCGACGGGCCCTGCTGCCGGTGAGCGCGGTGCTGCTGCCCGTCCTGCTGCTCTTCGCCGCCGGGACGGTCGTGCCGCTGTGGGTACCCCGGTATCTGGTCTTCGTGGTGCCGTTCGCCTGCCTGCTGGCCGGCGCGGCGCTGGCCGGGGTGAGCGCGCCGGCCGCGCTGGCCGTGGTGGTCCTCGCCGGGCTGCTCGGCCTGCCCGACCAGGCGGCGCTGCGGCGGACCCACGAGTGGCCGCGCAGCGCGCCGGTGGACTACGCGGGTGCCGCCCGGGTGATCGCCGACGGGCAGCGGCCCGGGGACGCGGTGGTCTATTCGCCCCGGGACAGTTGGCTCTTCCTGGATCTGGGCGTCGAGTACCACCTGGGGAACCCGCCGCGGGACGTGCTGGTCGCCGAGGACGAGGTTCGTCGGGGCGATCTGTGGGCCGCGGAGTGCCCGCGACCGGCGCGGTGCCTGGCCGGCACGCCACGGGTCTGGCTGGTCGTCGCCGGGCGGCATGCCGAACCGTTGGCCACCGTGCCGGGCGCCAAGGGTGACGCGTTGCGCGCGGACTTCACCATCGCGCGTGTCTGGCAGCGCCCCGGCCTGACCGTCGCCCTGCTGACCAGCCGCCCCGGCCGCTGACCTGTCCGGCAGACGGGGCGGACCCGCCCGGGTGCGGAAAACCCAAGGCCGGCGGGGGTCGGGTCGGCAGGTGGGTCAGGGTTGCGAGCGGCCGTCGGGCGCGCTGCGGGCCAGCGGTACGACGAGCACCGCCTCGGTGCCGCCGTTGGCGCCGGCGCGCAGCGCGATGGTGCCGCGCAGCTCCCCGGTGACCAGGGCCCGGACGATCTGGAGGCCCAGCCGGCTGCCGCTCTCGGCATCGAAGTCGGGTGGCAGCCCGCGTCCGTTGTCCGCCACGGAGACGTGCAGCATCTTGCGGAACCGGTGCGCCGAGACGACAACCTCGGGCCGCCCGGCCGGGTCGGTCCCGGGTACGACGGCGGGCACCACGTCGGCCGGCGCGGACGGGACGAGAGCGTCGTCCGCTTCGTCAGCGGGCGGGAAGCCGTGCTCGACGGCGTTGAGCAGCAACTCGTTGAGGACCATCACCAGCGAGGTGGCGATCTCCGCGGGCAGCACGCCGAAGCTGCCCCGCCGGCGCATGCCGACGCTCACCTCGGTCGCCGCGACCTCGGTCGCCGCGCTCGCCACCCGGTCGACGATGCCGTCGAACTCGACCGCCTCGTCGCTGGACATGGAGAGCGTCTCGTGCACCAGGGCGATCGAGGCGACCCGGCGAACCGACTCCTCCAGGGCGACCCGGGCCTCCGGCATGGCGACCCGGCGGGCCTGCAACCGCAGCAGCGCGGCCACCGTCTGGAGGTTGTTCTTCACCCGGTGGTGGATCTCCCGGATGGTGGCGTCCTTGGTGATCAGTGCCCGGTCCCGGCGGCGGACCTCGGTGATGTCCCGGACCAGGACCAGCGCGCCGATCGGCACCCCGGCGGGCATCAGTGGCAGCGCCCGGGTGAGCATCGTGGCGCCCCGCGCGTCGATCTCCCGGCGGGGCGGCGCCTCGCCGCGCAGCGCGGCCAGGATCCCGTTCGCCGCCTCGGTGCCGTCCAGCGGATCGCCGGCCAGCCGGCGGTGCAGCGCGGCCAGATCCTCCCCCACCAGGTGGGAGGCGTAGCCCAACCGGCGGTACGCGGACTGCGCGTTCGGGCTGGCGTAGGTGACCTTGCCGCCGGCGTCGAGCCGCACCAGGCCGTCCCCGACCCGCGGGGCGGAAGTGGTCTCGCCCGGGTGCCGGGGCGGCGGGAAGGTGCCGTCCGCGATCATCTGGGCCAGGTCGTCGGCCGTGGTCAGGTAGTTGAGCTCCAGCTGGCTGGGGGTACGCGCGGTGGAGAGGTTGGTGTCCCGGCCCACCACCGCGATCACCTCGCCGGCCTCCCCCTCGGCGGTGCGCAGCCGGACCGGGATCGCCTCGTGCCGGGCCGGTACGTCGCCGTACCAGACCGGGTCGCCCTCCCTCCAGATCCGGCCCTGGGAGTAGGCCACGCCCAGGTGGGCCACCTCCGGCCCGCCGACGATCCGCCCCACCTGGTCATCCTGGTACGCGGTGGGCGCGGTCGTCGGGCGGACCTGGGCGACGCAGAGGAAGGTGCCGTCCGTGTCGACCGGCACCCAGAGCAGCAGATCGGCGAAGGACAGGTCGGAGAGCAGTTGCCAGTCGCCGGCGATCCGGTGCAGGTGGTCGATGTCGGCCGGACGGAGACGGGTGTGCTCCTCGGCGAGGTCGCGCAGCGTGGACACGATGACCAGCGTGCCACGCCGCGACTCACATCGTCGCGGTGACCTTCTTCAGCCCGCGCGGCGCGTCCGGATCCTCGCCCCGGGTCAGCGCCAACGCCATCGCCAGGCGCTGCAACGGCAGGATGTCCAGCAGCGGGGCGTACCGCTCGTCGACATCGGGGACGGCGAGCCGCGTGGCGCCCGGCACGTCGGCGGAGCCGACCACCACCACGTCGGCGCGGCGCTCGCCGAGGCGGGGCAGCACCTCGCCCATCGACCGTCCGCCCGGGCCCGAGCCGACCACGGCGAGCACCGGAACCTCCGGGTCGGTCATCGCGAGCGGACCGTGCAGCAGGTCGGCGCCGGAGAAGGCGAGAGCCGGCAGGTACGAGGTCTCCATCAGCTTGAGGGCGGCCTCCCGCGCGGTCGGGTAGGCGTACCCGCGCCCGGTGGTGACCAGCTGGCGGGCGAAGCGGTAGCGCGGAGCGAGCTGCGCCGGGGTGTCGTCGGCGAGGGTGCGGGCGGCCAGCTCGGGCAGCGCGTCGAGCGCCTCCCGCTCGGCCGCCGGGAGCACGCCGTCGCCGGCACGGATCCCCTCGATGAGCATCAACAGGGCGAGCAGCTCGGCGGTGTACGTCTTGGTGGCGGCCACCGCCCGCTCGTGCCCGGCCGCGATGTCGACGCTCAGCTCGGCCACCTCCACCAGCGGGGAGTCCGGGGCGTTGGTCACCGCGAGGGTCAGCGCGCCGGAGGCCCGCGCGGCGCGCAGCACCTCGGCCAGGTCGGGCGAGCCGCCGCTCTGGCTGACCCCGACGACCAGCGCGTCGGACAGGTCGGGGCGGGCGCCGAACAGGGTGACCGCGCTGGGCGAGGCGAGCCCGGCGGGCAGCCCGAGCCGGATCTCGGCCAGGTACGCCCCGTAGAGGGCCGCGTGGTCGGAGGTGCCCCGGGCGGTGAAGACCACGTGCCGTGGCCGACGCTCGGCGACGGCAGCCGCCACCCGGGCGATCTCCCCGGCGTTGGCGGTGGAGAGCAGGCGCGCGTAGCCGGCCGGCTGCTCCTCGATGTCGGCGGCCATCCCGGCCCCTGCACGCGTCACGGACGCTCCCCTCTTGCGCGGTTCCCGCGCGTTTCCTGCTCAGTCTTGCACCTTTCAAACTATCCGAGCAATCGAACGAGCAGCACTGCGCAGTTGATCACCGAATGATCTCAATATCAACTAGGCTTGTCCCGCTCCAACCGGTGTCGCTGCGACGAGAGGACGATGTGCCCGAGGGAAGGGACGACCCCGCGCTCTCCGCGACGGAGGAGCTGGCCCTGGCCCGGCTGGCACTGGACGAGGGCGACCTCCACCACGCCGCCGGCCACCTCGCCGGCGCGCTGGCCCGGGCGCCGACCCTGCCGGAGGTGCACGAGACGTTGGCCCGGCTGGCCGCGGTCAGCGGGGGCGGGCTCGACCTCTTCCCGATCAACCACCACACCTTCGTCGGCGCGGTCGTCGCCCGCGCCCACCTGCTGGCCGCCGCCGGCCGACCGGCCGAGGGGCTGGACCTGCTGGCTGCGGCCACCGGGTACGCGCCCGGCACGGAGTGGGCCGGCGTGCCATGGGTGATCGCACCCGAACTGGCCGAGCGACTGGACCCGGAGCACATCGCCCGGATCCTCATGCAGGTCTGTGCCGCGTTGCCCGACCCGGTGCCGCGCGTCGGCCGGGGCGCGCTCGCGCCGTACCTCGCGCTGGCCCGCAACGCGGTCACCGTCCGCCCCGAGCACGGGCTGCTGCTGGGCGCGGGGTCCGCGCTGGCCAGGCGGCTCGGCGAGGTCACGCTGGCGATCCGCTGGGCCACCCGCGGCGTACGGTCCCAGCCCTCGAAGATGGGCGAGGTCTGGCTCGGGTACGCGTACCGCAGCGGCGGCCGCACCCGTGAGGCCCTCGCGGCGCTCGGCCGGGCCGTCGCGCTGGACCCCGACGACCTGGCCATCTACGCCGACATCGCCGGCACCCTGGCCGAGACCGGCCGGCTGGACGAGGCGCTGGAGTGGACCGAGCGGGCGCTCGCTCGGGACCCGTCGTTCGACTGCGCAGTGCACACCGCCCACCGCCTGCGGCACCTGCGCGACGGCGACCTCGCCCACCTGGTCGCGCTCGCCGACTTCGTCCGTGACCACCCGGACGACAGCCACGAGCACGGCGATCTGGCCCAGTGCTGCCGGGGTCGGCCGTGGCTCGGCCAGTTGACGCCGGCCGGCGGCCCGCTGGTCGACGCTCTGCGCCAGGCGGTGGCCGACGACGACAATGGTCTCGGGACTGCCGTACGCCTGCCGGCGGCGGCCCCGCCGAGCGCCGTGCGGACGGCCACGGCGGCGGCACCCGGGCTGCGGATCGAGGTCGCCGGCGCGGTGGAGCCGGACCCACGAGAACCGCGACGGGCCACCACCCGACGCCTGTGGCACTACGCGGACACCCTCCCGACGCCCGCGCTGCCGGCGCCCTCGGCGGCGGCGGTCGAGCGGATCGGGCAGGTCGCCCATCCGGCGTGGCCGCACCCGCCGGCGGCCTACGACGCGGCGGTGGGCCTGGCCGGCCTGGACCTGGCCGACCTGCTCGGGCTGCTGGTGCATCCGCCGGCGGCGCCGGCCAACGCGCTGGGCCGGCTCCTGGCCGCCCAGGACCCGTCGGTCTGGGTGCGCGGCGTGCAGGTGTGGGCCTGCCTGGGGCTGCTGCACCACCGCACCGACGAGCCGTGGGACGACTCGACCCGGCGCCGGGTACTGCTGGACCTGGTCTGGGGCGTGGAGGACTGGATCACCGAGGCGGCACTGTTCGCCCTGGTCACCGCTGCCTGGGTGGACCCGGGGGTGCGATCGGACGTGGCCCAGGTGGTGGCCGAGCGGCTGGCCGACGCGGCAGCGGTGGCCCGGGCCCGGCCGGTCCCGATCGCCGTCTCACTGGCCCACCTGGCGCTGGCCGCTCCGGCACTGGACCCGGCCACCGCCGCGCTCGCCATCGAGTTGCTCGGCGACCCGCCGCCGCCCCGACTTCCGCGCCCCCGCAATCCACTTCGCCGCCTCTGGCGACGCCTCACCACACCCCGACGTCGTCGCTGACCCTGGAGAAACGGCCGCGCCGCGCCGTCCCCGGTGGGGCCAGCGCGGCGCGGGAGTTCCGGGTCAGGCGACCGGGGCCTTGCCGAGAGCGATCTCGGCCTCCTCCTCCGGGGTGGCCTGCGCCGGCGCCTCGTTCGCGGTGCGCAGCGGGATCTCCTTGATGAACCAGGCGAGCACCGGGATCACGACGGTGAACAGCACCGCCCAGAGGAAGACGTGCGAGATCGCGTCGGCGAGACCGCCGAGCACCAGTTCGCGCGCCTGGGCGGGCAGTTCCTTGAGCTTCGCCAGGTCCATCCCGCCGCCCTCGCCACCGAAGGCGCCGCCCGCGCTGGAGCCGGCCAGCCGGCTGGCGAAGATCGCGCCGAACAGGGAGATGCCGAACGAGCCGCCGATCGACCGGAAGAAGGTGGCCGCGCCGCTGGCCGCGCCGAGGTCCTTCTGCTCCACGCTGTTCTGCGCGATCAGCATGGACGTCTGCATGAGGAAGCCCATGCCAGCGCCCAGCACGACCATGTACAGCGAGGACTGCAGCTTGCTCGTGTCGGTGTCGAGCATGGTCAGCAGCGCCATACCCGTGGCCATCACCACGCCACCGACGATCGGGTACACCCGGTACCTGCCGGTCTTCGTGATCGCCCGCCCGATGACCAGCGAGACGACCAGCATGCCGAACATCAGCGGCAGCAGCAGCAGGCCGCTGTTGGTGGCCGAGGCGCCCTGCACGGTCTGCTGGTAGAGCGGCAGGAAGTTCATCGCGCCGAACATCGCGAAACCGAGCAGGAAGCCGATCAGCGAGATCAGTGCGAAGTTGCGGTTGGCAAAGAGGGACAGCGGGAGGATCGGCTCGGCGACACGGCGCTCGACCAAGCCGAACGCCACCAGCGCGAGCACGGACAGTACGGCCAGGCCGAGGATCTGCGGGGACGACCAGTCGTACTCGTTGCCGCCCCAGGTGGTGATCAGCACGATCGCGGTGATGCCGACGGAGAGCAGCCCGGCGCCGAGCCAGTCGATCCGGTGCTCGGTGCGGTACTTCGGCAGGTGCATGGTGGTGATCAGCAGCAGCAGCGCGACGCCGCCCAGCGGCAGGTTCACGTAGAACGCCCAGCGCCACGAGAGGTGGTCGGTGATGAAGCCGCCGACCAGCGGGCCGGCCACCATGGCGATGGCCATGATCCCGGCGATCATGCCCTGGTAGCGCCCGCGCTCGCGGGGCGGGACCAGGTCACCGATGATCGCCATCACGCCGACCATGAGGCCGCCGGCGCCCAGACCCTGCACGGCCCGGAAGGCGATGAGCTGCACCATGCCGTCCTGGGGACCGCCCAGCATTCCGGAGCCGGCCATGCCGCAGAGCGCGGAGCCGAGCAGGAAGATGCCGACCGAGGTCAGGAAGACGGACTTGCGCCCGTAGAGGTCACCGAGCTTGCCCCAGATGGGGGTGGAGACGGTGGTGCCGAGGACGTACGCGGTGACCACCCACGTGAAGTGGTTGAGGCCGCCGAACTCGCCCACGATGCGCGGCAGCGCGGTGCTGACGATCATGTTGTCGAGCATTGCGAGCATCATCGCGATCATCAGCCCGAACAGCACGACCCGTACGTTGGGTCGCGCGCCGGCCTGGGTTGCCTGAGTCATGGGTAAGCTCCCCCCGAGGATTGCGTACTTACTTGCCGCCCGGCTAGTCACCTTACTAGCCGCACGGTAAGTTGGGCGGCAAGTGACGGTCAAGCCAATTGGAGGGCGTGGGTGAGGGAGAGCACAGGCGGCACCCGCGAGCGGATCAAGGCCGTCGCGCTGGAGCTCTTCACCGAGCAGGGGTACGAGAAGACCTCGCTACGCGAGATCGCCGAGCGCCTCAACGTCACCAAGGCGGCGCTCTACTACCACTTCAAGAGCAAGGACGACATCGTCGCCAGCTTCGTCGAGGACCGGCTGGAGCGGATGGACGAGCTGACCGCCTGGGCCGAGTCGCAGCCGGCGACCCTGGCCACCCGGCGCGCGCTGATCTCCCGGTACGCCGACACAATGTTCGCCGGCGACCAGCCCTCGGTGATGCGCTTCTTCGAGCAGAACCAGACCGTGCTCAAGAGCCTCGCCTCCGGCCAGCAGATGCGCGGCCGGATGATGCAGTTGGCCAACGCGCTCTGCCGGGGCGACGACTCCCCCGTCGCCCAGCTGCGCGCCGTGCTGTCGCTGTTCGCCGTGCACAGCAGCTGGTTCGCCGTCCGGGCGCCGCACATCACCGACGACGAGCGCCGCCGGATCGCCCTGGAGGTGGCCGACGAGCTGCTGGCCGCCATCGGCGCGCAGCCCGACGAGAGTGGGACCCCGGCCGCCTCGGGCAGCTCGCAGGACTGACCGGCCGGCGGCTCAGCCCCGGGGCAGCTCCAGCCGCAGGCCGAGCAGGTCCACGCCCGGCGCCGGCGCCCAGTCCTTCTCCGGGCAGCGAACGAAGCCGAGCCGCTCGTACAGCCGGTGCGCCGAGACGGCCATCCCCGCACGGACGCAGATCACCACGGCCGCGCAGCCCAGCTCGGCCGCGCGGTCGACGCACGCCTGGGCCAGCGCCGCGCCAACGCCCCGGCCCTGCGCGGCCGGGTCGACCGCGAGCATCCGGAACTCCGCCTCACCCGGGCCGGACAGCTCGGCGAACGGGGTGCCCGACAGCACGAAGGTGACCGAGCCGAGCACCGCCCCGGTCGCCTCGTCCACCGCCACCAGCACCTCACCGCTGGTGGCCCGGGTCGACACGTCGGCCAGCACCGCGCCGTACCCGTGCTCGCCCTTGAGCTGGCCGTCCGCCTCGTACGCGGCCACGGTCAGCTGAGCCACCGCCGGAAAGTCGCCCGGGTCGGCGCGCCGGACCAGCAGGCCGCTCAATCGATCACCGCGATGAGGTCGCCGTCCTGCACGACATCGCCCTCGTTGACGGCGAGCTGCTTGACCACACCGTCGGACTCGGCGATGACCGGGATCTCCATCTTCATCGACTCCAGGATCACCAGGGTGTCGCCCTCGGACACGGTGTCGCCGGTCGACGCGACGACCTTCCAGACGTTCGCCACCATCTCGGCGCGGATCTCCTCGGCCATGTCCAGGCCCTCCCTTTTCCCGATGTGCCTGCCGACGTATCCAATCATGCGGCGACCGACGGTGGGCCCGGAGCGGCGGCCCGGGTGCCGCGACCGCCCCGCCGGAAGGCGTCGGGTGCCGGCCGCACTACCATCAGCGGGTCGGACCCGACGCCGGGCGGCCGGTGGGTACACCGGCGCCGAGGCCGCGCGCAGGGCGGATCCGACCCATCACGAGGAGGTCAGCATGGCGAAGAAGTCCCGGAAGAAGAAGGCACGGAAGAAGAACGCCGCAAACCACGGCAAGCGTCCCAACTCCTGAACGCGCCGACGGGCCGACGGCCCGTCACCGGTCAGACCAACCCGGCGGACGCCGGGTACGCCGGTGGCCCGGGTCGAGATCGACCCGGGCCACCGGTTTCGTTCGTCGGGCCGACGCTCAGTCGGCGAGTTCGCGGGAGTCGCTGGTCTCGAAGACCACCAGCTCGGTGAGCTTGACCCGGAGCCGCTCGCGCAGCTCGTCCGGCGCGGTCTCGTTGCCGCAGCAACGCGCCACCAGCGCCCGCACCTCCTGCTCGAGCCCGTACTCGCGCAGGCACGGCCCGCACTCGTCCAGGTGGTGCCGGATCAGCGTGCGCCGCTCGTCGGCGCACTCCAGATCCAGGTAGAGGTAGACCTCCGCGAGCACCTCACGGCAGTCCGTCTCGTGCGGCTCCCCACAGCTCACGTCACACCTCCCGGCCGGCAGCGGCAGCGGTCGAACCCTTCGAGGAACGGGCCGCGCTGAAGCCTCGCTCCCCGGCGTACTGCTCGAGCAGCTTGCGCAGATTACGACGGCCCCGGTGCAGGCGCGACATCACCGTGCCGATCGGCGTACCCATGATGTCGGCGACCTCCTTGTAGGAGAAGCCCTCGACGTCGGTGAGGTAGACGGCGAGCCGGAACTCCTCCGGCAACTGCTGGAGGGCCTCCTTGACGTCGCTGTCCGGCAGCCGGTCCAGGGCCTCGGTCTCCGCCGAGCGCAGCCCACTGGAGGTGTGCGACTCGGCCTCGGCCAGCTGCCAGTCGGTGATCTCCTCGGTGGGCGCCTGGATCGGCTGGCGCTGCCGCTTGCGGTAGGAGTTGATGTAGGTGTTGGTCAGGATCCGGTAGAGCCAGGCCTTCAGGTTGGTGCCCTGCTCGAACTGGTGGAAGGCGGCGTACGCCTTCAGGTAGGTCTCCTGGACCAGATCCTCGGCATCCGCCGGGTTACGCGTCATCCGTAGCCCAGCAGCGTAGAGCTGATCGACGAATGGCATCGCGTCCCGCTCGAAACGGGCCCTGCGCTCGTCCGTCTTCTCGGTGGTCAACCGCACATCCCCTCGCGTCGGATGCTTTCCCGCCGAGGATACGCGCACGGACCTGCCCACAGATTCACTTCCGGCCGGTGTGCCCGTGCTCACCGCACCCGCCCCGCCCGGTCCCGCCGTCGCGGGCCAGTCCGGGCCATCCAGCAGCTGCTTCAGCTGCCGGGCGTCCCGCTCGTCCCGTTCCCGGCTCCGTGTTTCGGTCGGCACCGGCCACCCCCTCGCAGAAAAGTCGTCCGCGGGTAGTAACGCGAGAAGACGGGTGGGGCATTCCGGCCGGCCCTCCCGTTCCTGGCCCCGGCCCCGGCGACGGCCGGCGCTGGGACCAGGAAGGGCCTGGGAGGATTTGGCCCCGCCCGCCCGAATCCGGTAGGCGGCGCCACCGGATGCAACGACCCGCGCCCGGCACCGGACACGGTTCGCCCGGCCGACCGGGTCAGCCGGCCGCCCAGCCCTGGGCGCGGAGCCAGTCCCGCACCGCGGCCGCCGTACCGGCCGGATCCTTGCGCAGGTCGTGCGTCTCCCCCGGCCGGGTCACCACCTGCACGGCCGGCCCCGGCTCCGGCACCCCGAACGGATCCCGGTCGCCGTTGACCACCAGCGTCGGCAGCCCGGTGGCCAGCTCGGCGGCCCGGGAGCGCTCCGGTCGCCCGGGCGGGTGCAGCGGAAAGGCCAGCGCGACGACGCCGGCCGCACCCACCGCGCGGGCCGTCCGACAGGCCACCCGAGCGCCGCTGGAGCGACCGCCGACGAGCAGCGTCGGGACGTTGGGCTGCCGGTCGCGCAACGCGGCGAGCACCGCCGTCCAGGCGTCGTCGAGGTGCCCGGCGGGAGCCGGCGCGCGGCGGCCGGCGACCCGGTAGGGCTGGGTCACCCGCACCACCGCCAGACCGAGCTCGACGGCCGCGTCACGCACCGCGAGCAGGTCGGGGGCGTCCACGCTGCCGCCCGCACCGTGCCCGAGCACCAGCAGGGCGGCGGCCGGCCCGATCGGCAGGTCGGTGTCGATCCGCGCCGGACCGCGCGTGGTCCCGATCTCGTCGCTGGGCAGCACGGACCCATTCTGCGCCGCCCCGTCCGGCGCCCGGGACGGGACCGGTGGTCAGCTCAGCGGGACCAGGGTGAGCAGACGGTCCCGCACCGGCGGGCCCGCCTCGTCCACGGCGTCCGGATCCGGTTCGACCTGGCCACGCCAGGCCACCAGCATCGCCCGCCGCTCGCGGGGCGTCGTGGCGCCCCACACGCCGTGACAGTCACCCACCTCCAGCGCCCAGGCCAGACAGGACCCCTGGACGTCGCAACTGCGGCACAGCGCGACGGCGGCGTCCGCCGGCTCGTTCGGCGCCGGAAAGAACGTTTCCGGATCGACGCTCTGGCATGTCCCTCTGGTGCGCCAGGCGTCATCCTGTCGGCGTTCCCGCAAGGCCCGCAGCAGTCGCGGATCTCGCCGCGCCGCGGCCACCTCGTGCGGACGGGGCATACGCGCCCGTGTCATTCACCCACCTCCCCCGTGGGACCGGCAAGATCGGTGGATGTCGTCCGCCCCGTGCGAATCGACACCCACTACCGGCGCTGTGTTCTATCGCACTTACGGACGCCGAGACAAGGGCCTGCCGGGAAGATGACTGAACGGCCAGGCGACGAATCACGCGCAACCCCAGCAAATCGGCGCCCGACGATGCGCACGAGCCTCAGAACAGGGTCAGCTCCTGCGCAGCCGTCGTCGGTGCCAGCGGCACCCGGGCGATCAACTGCGGCCCGTCGTTGCGGACGTCACCCACTGCCGGCCCGACCGGACGGATCTCCAACCGGGCCAGCTGGTCGGTCGCCGGCGGGGCGAGCAACCCGTCCGGCTCCCCGGTCGGCGCCAGCCACGACGACCACCGCTCGGGCGGCAGCAGCACCGGCATCCGGTCGTGCACCTCGGCCAGCTCACCGAGCGCCGCGGTGGTCAGCACGCTGAAGGTGAGCCGGGATTCGGCCCCGGACTCCCAGATCGACCAGATCCCGGCCAGGGCGAGCACCGAGCCGTCGGTGGGGGTCATGTAATACGCCTGCCGCCCCCCGTCGGGTTGGCGGACCCACTCGTACCAGCCGTCGGCCGGGACCAGGCAGCGGCGACGGGCGAACGCCCCGGCGTACGCCCGGCTGGTGGCGACCGTCTCCGCCCGCGCGTTGATCATGCGGGCCGCGCCGGCGGCCGATCGCGACCAGTGCGGCAGGAGGCCCCAGCGGCCGACGCAGAGACTGCGGTGCCCCTCGGGGGTGACCCGGACCAGCGGCACCGGGTCGGTCGGCGCGACGTTGTGGTCCGGCCGGATCCGGCCGTCGGTGTCGTCGGACGACTCGAACAGCGCGCTCAGCTCGCCGGAGCTCCGGGTCGTCGCGTACCTGCCGCACATGGGCACACGCTAACCCGTCGACGGCCCGCCGGCTGTCCCGCCAACCGGGAGCAGGACCGCCGGTCACCGCCGCCCACCGGCCGACACGGCAGAATGTAACCGTGGGGAACCTGACAGCAACCCGGCCGCCGCAGCCGTGGACCGCACCGACCGCCTCCGATCCGGTGGCGGCCACGCTGCGCCTGCCCGGGTCCAAGTCGATGACCGCGCGCGCCCTGGTGCTCAGCGCGCTGGCCGCCGGCCCGTCGACACTGGCCGGGCCGCTTCGCGCCCGGGACACCGAGCTGATGGCGGCCGGCCTACGGGCGATGGGCGCGCACGTGTCGATCAGCGACGACGAGCGCTGGCTGGTCCGGCCGCACCCGCTGGTCGGCCCGGCCCACGTGGACGTGGGGCTGGCCGGCACGGTGATGCGGTTCGTGCCGCCGGTGGCGGGGCTGGCCGACGGCCGGATCACCTTCGACGGTGACCCGCAGGCCCGCATCCGGCCACTCGGCCCGCTGATCGGCGCGCTGCGCTCGCTGGGTGTCCGGATCGACATCACCGGTGCGGGCAGCCTGCCGCTGACCGTGCTCGGCGCCGGCCGGATCACCGGCGGCGAGGTGGTGATCGACGCCTCCGCCTCCAGCCAACTGGTCTCCGGGCTGCTGCTGGCCGCCCCGCGCTTCGACCGGGGTGTCGTGGTGCGGCACGTCGGCCCGCCGGTGCCGTCCGCCCCGCACCTGCGGATGACGGTGCAGATGCTGCGCGCCGCCGGCGCGGCCGTCGACGACACCACCCCCGACGTGTGGACCGTTGAGCCCGGCCCGCTCGCCGGTCGCGGCTGGGAGATCGAGCCGGACCTCTCCGGCGCGGTGCCGTTCTTCGCCGCCGCGCTGGTCACCGGCGGCGAGGTCACCCTCCAGGGCTGGCCGCGTAGCAGCGCGCAGCCGGTCGAGCAGCTACGCTCGCTGCTGCACCGGATGGGCGGCGAGGTGACCCTCTCCACCACCGGGCTGACCGTCCGGGGCTCCGGCGTGGTGCACGGCCTCACCGCCGACCTCTCCGACGTGAGCGAGCTGACCCCGGCGCTGACCGCGCTGGCCATGCTGGCCGACTCGCCGTCGTCCTTCACCGGCATCGGGCACATCCGCGGCCACGAGACCGACCGGCTGACCGCGCTGGCCCGGGAGTTCGCCGCACTCGGCGCCGACGTCACCGAGGCGCCCGACGGGCTGGAGATCCGGCCCCGGCCGCTGCGCGGCGGCGTGTTCCACACCTACCACGACCACCGGATGGCACACGCCGCCGCGGTGGCCGGGCTCGCCGTGCCGGGCATCGAGGTGGACGACGTCGGGTGTACCTCCAAGACCATGCCCGAGTTCCCGGCACTATGGTCAGCGATGGTGACCGGCAAGAGCTGACGCGAGAAGAGGACAGGTCCTGGCGACCAGACGGCGGGAGTACGACGAGGACGACGTACGGGTCCGGCCCGGGAAGTCGTCGCGCCCGCGTACGCGCACCCGACCCCGGCACGCCGACGCGGTGGACGGCTTCGTCATCGCCGTCGACCGGGGGCGCTACACCTGCGTGCTGTCCGGGGCCGAGCGCGGCGTGGTCGGTGCCGAACTGCCCACGGTCACCGCGATGCGGGCCCGTGAGCTGGGCCGCAAGTCGGTGGTGGTGGGCGACCGGGTCGGACTCGTCGGGGACACCTCCGGCGCGGAGGGCGCTCTCGCCCGCATCGTCCGGATCGCCGAACGCCGCTCGGTGCTGCGCCGCACCGCCGACGACGACGAGACCACCGCCGAGGGCCGGCTGGAGCGGGTGGTGGTGGCCAACGCCGACCAGTTGGTGATCGTCAGCGCGCTGGCCGACCCGCCGCCGCGCACCGGGTTCATCGACCGCTGCCTGGTGGCCGCGTACGACGCGGACGTCGAGCCCCTTCTCTGCCTCACCAAGGCCGACCTGGCCGGCCCGGAGGAGGTGCTGGGCTACTACACCGAGCTGGAGCTGCCGTACGTGCTCAACCGCCCCGACTCCGACCTGGACGCCCTGCGCGCGCTGCTCGCCGGCCGGGTGTCGGTGCTGGTCGGGCACTCCGGGGTGGGCAAGTCGACGCTGGTCAACCGCCTCGTCCCGGAGGCAGCCCGGGCGGTCGGCGTGGTCAGCGCGATCGGTCGTGGCCGGCACACCTCCACCAGCGCGGTGGCGCTGCGACTGCCGCCGGTGCCCGGCGTCGACACCGACGCGGGGTGGATCATCGACACCCCGGGGATCCGCAGCTTCGGGCTCGCCCACGTCTCCGCCGACAGCCTGCTGCACGGCTTTCCCGACCTGGTCGAGGGCACCGTCGACTGCCCGCCCAACTGTCCGCACACGGCTGACGAGGCCGACTGCGGACTGGACGCCTGGGTGGCCGCCGGCAAGGCCGATCCGCGCCGGCTGGCCTCGTACCGCCGGTTGCTCGCCTCCCGGGCCGGCGAGGGCGACCAGCGCGGCGAGACCGACCAGCGCGGCCCCGGCGAGGGTGATCGGCGCGGCCCGGACGAGTGACCCGTCGGGTGTCGGCTAGGTTGCCGGCATGACCGGGTACGCCGACGACCTCGCCCTCGCCCACCTGCTCGCCGACCGGGCCGACGCCATCTCCACGGCCCGGTTCCGCGCGCTCGACCTGCGGGTCGAGGCGAAGCCCGATCTGACCCCGGTCTCCGACGCGGACACCGCCGTGGAGCGGGAGATCCGGGCGCTGCTGGCCGAGCACCGGCCGGCCGACGGGCTGCTCGGCGAGGAGTACGGCGACCAGCCGGCCACCGCTCCGGACGGCCGGCGGTGGATCATCGACCCGATCGACGGCACCAAGAACTTCGTCCGCGGCGTGCCGGTCTGGGCCACCCTGATCGCGCTCTTCGACGCGGACCGGCCGGTGGTCGGCGTGGTGTCCGCTCCGGCGCTGGGACGACGCTGGTGGGCGAGCCTCGGCGCGGGCGCGTACGCCGGGCCGGGCCCCGCCGCCGCCGGCGAGCGGATCGGAGTCTCCGCCGTTCGGAGGCTCGCCGACGCCAGCTTCTGCTACTCGTCGCTCACCGGCTGGGAGCGCGCCGGCCGGCTCGACGCGATGCTCGACCTGATGCGGTCCAGTTGGCGCAGCCGGGCGTACGGCGACTTCTACGGCTACATGCTGTTGGCCGAGGGCGCACTGGACGTGATGGTCGAGCCGGAACTGTCGCTGTGGGACATGGCGGCGCTGGTCCCCATCGTCACCGAGGCGGGTGGCACGGTCACGGATCTGGCCGGTCGACCGGCTCCGACTGGCGAGCCGGGCACCGAGAGCAGCCTGGTGGCCACCAACGGTGTGCTGCACGCCGACATCCTCGCCCGGCTCGATCGACCAGCCGCGCGCTGACCCCCGGCAGCCTCTATCCTCGCCAGGTGGTCTCCTCCGGCTGGTGCTTCCTCGCGGCAATGATCGTCGCGTACGGCGTCGCCAACCTGCTTCAGTCGGTGGCCGCGGCCCGCACCACGGTGCACCACACCTTCGATCCGGGCCTGCTGCTGCGGCTGGCCGGGCACCGGACGTATCTGGTCGGGCTGAGCTGCCAGATCGGCGGGTTCGTGCTCGCGTTCCTGGCCCGGCGTGACCTGCCGCTGTTCCTGGTCCAGGCGAGCGTGGCCGCCGGGCTCGGGGTGACCGCCATCCTCGGCGTGGTGGTGTTGAAGTGGCGGTTACCGGTGGCCGAGGTGGCGCTGCTGGCCCTGCTCTTCGCCGGGATCACCGCGCTGGTGCTGGCCGCCCGGCCGGCGCCGTCCCGGCAGCTCGGCACCGCCGGCTCGGTCGCCCTGCTGGTGGCGCTCGGCGTGATCGCGGTGCTCGGCTTCTTCGCCGTCCGGCTGCACGGGGCGCCCGGTTCGGTGGCCCTCGGCTCGCTGGCCGGGCTGGCGTTCTCCTCGGCCGCGGTGGCCGCCCGACCACTGGCCTCCGCGCCGTCCGCCGAGGCGTTCCTCGCCGACCCGCTGCTCTACCTGCTCATCGTCCACTCGATCGTCGGTCAGCTGCTGCTCGGCCTGGCCATGCAGCGCGGCTCCACCACCGCCGCGGTCGCCGCGATGGACGCCGCGGGGGCGGTGCCGGCGGCGATCGTCGGCCTCCTGCTGCTCAACGACAAGATCTGGCCGGGTCGGGAGTGGCTGGCCGCGGTCGGCTTCCTGGTCACCCTCGCCTCGGTGATCGGGCTGACGCGGTACGCGGAGCCGCAGCACCACCACGCGAAGGCGCGCCGCCGCGACCGCGCCATGGTGGGCGTCGGCCAGCCCGGCTGACCAGCACACACCCCACGTCCGGCGCCGCGCTCAGGCTTCGACCGGTTTGCGGCGGCTCACCACCCGCTCGTAGAGGCGTTCCAGCGCACCGGCGGTCCGTTCCCACGTGTAGCTGCTCCGGACCCGGTCCACCGCGGCGTGGCCGTACGCGAACCGCCCGGCGTTGTCGGCGAGCAGCCGGCGCAGGGAGACCCCGAGGGTCCGTACGTCGCCGGGCGGCACCAGCCGGCCGGTGACCTCGTCGACGACCGCGTCCGCCAGCCCGCCCATCGCGTAGCCGACCACCGGCACGCCGCAGGCCATCGCCTCGAGCGAGACCCGCCCGGCCGACGAGTAGTGCGGCGTGCAGGCCACCACGTCCGCCGACCGGTACCAGGTCGCCATCTGGTCGTGCGGCACCGCGCCGACGAGCCGTACCTGGTCGGCCACCCCGACCTGTTCGGCCAGCTCGCGCAGCCGGCGTGCCTCGGTGTGGTTGGCCAACTGGTCGGCCATCGGCCCGCCGGCGATCACCAGCTCGGCGTCGCCGACCAGTCGCATCGCCCGGATCAGGTCCTCCTGGCCGTGGCCCGGGGAGAGCCCGCCGACGGAGAGGATCCGCGACCGCTGCTCGCGGGGCGCCGCCTCACCGTCGGGGTGGAACTGCTCGGTGTCCACCCCGGCCGGCACCATCGCCACCGAGCTGCGTTGCAGGCCCATCCGGGTCAGCTCGTCCACCTCGTCGTTGCACTGGGCGACCGCGATGTCCACCGCTCGGGTCAGCGCGCGTTCCAGCGGGATCCGCTCTCCCGGCCCGTCGTATCGGCCGCCCAGGTGGCGCAGCTGCTCGACGCCGAGCGAGTGGAAGGTCTGCACCACCGGGAGGTCGGTCTCCCGGACCGCGTGCGCGGCGGCCAGGCCGCCGATCCAGTAGTGCCCGTGCACCACCTCGGGCCGCCAGGCGCCGGCCCACTCGTCGGTCAGCCAACGGCCGAACTCCGTCACGTGGGGGATCAGCTCGGCGGTGGGCAGCGGGGCGGGTGGGCCGGCTGAAACCCGATGCACCTGGTAGCCGTCGACGTCCGTCGTCACCGGCAGCTTCGGGTCGTCCCGACGCTCGTAGAGCCGGACGTCGTGACCTCGGCCGGCCAGCTCGGCGGCGACCCGCGCGATGTGCTGTTGGGTGCCGACCGGCGGGCCGTCGGCGTGCCGGTACGAGCTGGTGTGCGCGCAGACGAGGCCGACGCGCATGGGTCACCTCCCTGCGATCTTTCCTCGGCAGTGGTCCTCCCGGTCAGAGCGTCCCATTAACCGGGTGACCGGGAGCCGAAACCTGGCAGATCGGAACAGTCCCCACAGGTGCCACCGACACTTGCGCCACGACAATCACGACAGCCCCCGGCGCGGCTCCGCCGGGAGGCTCTCCCGCGTTGATCGACCAACGGCCGGTGGTATGACCCGGCCCTACCGGGGGTACGGCTCAGGAATGCCGCTGACCCGCAGCCTCGACGATTCGACCGTGGTGATCACCGGCGCCTCCAGCGGGATCGGCACGGCCACCGCGTACGCGCTGGCCCGCCGGGGCGCCGCCGTCGTGCTGGCCGCCCGCAGTGAGCCGGCGCTGCGGCAGGTCGCCCAACACTGCCGGCAACTGGGCGGCCGGGCGCTGGCCGTACCGACCGACGTGACCGACCTGGAGTCGGTGCAGCGGCTGGCTGATCGGGCGGCGGCCGAGTTCGGGCGGATCGACGCGTGGGTGAACAACGCCGCGGTCGGGGTCGTGGGGCTGTTCGACGAGATCCCGGTCGCCGAGTTCCGACGGGTGGTGGAGGTGAACCTGCTCGGCGCGGTGCACGGCATCAAGGCCGCGCTGCCGCACCTCGGCGCGGCCGGCGGAGGCGTGCTGGTCAACAACGCCTCGGTGCTGGCCGAGGTGGCGATGCCGTACCAGTCGGCGTACAACGCCACCAAGCACGGCATCCGCGGGCTGGCCGACACCGTCCGGCAGGAACTGCGGGTCACCGGCCGGGGGCAGATCTCCGTCTGCACCGTGCTCCCGGCGACCATCGACACCCCGTTCTTCCGGCACGCGGCCAACCACAGCGGCCGCGAGCTGCTGCCGCCACCGCCGGTGTACCCGCCGGAGGTGGTCGCCGAGACCATCGTCCGGCTGCTGCGCCGCCCCCGCCGCGAGGCGTACGCCGGCGGCGCCGCCCGGCTGCTCGGCCTGCAGTGGCGGCTCGCACCGGCGCTCATGGAGCGCGCCCTCGGCTGGTACGCCCACCGGACCCAGTTCGGCCCCGGCGCGCGGATGGACAGCAGCGGCAACGTGTTCCACGCCGATGCCCAGGGCCGCCGGAACGGTGGCTGGCACGGCCGGCGGCGCCAGCTGGTACGAATGACCGCCGCGTTCGGGCTCGCCGCCGCCGGCACCGCGGTCGGCACGATGGCGGCGATCACCCGCCGGTCCCGGTTGACCCGCTGATGACGGGTATCGGGCGGCCGGATGCGACCTCCGTCGTACGGGCGCACAATGGGGCGATCATGCCGACCGACGTGCGTTGTCTGGTGGAGATCGACGAGTCGTCCGGGGTGGTCCGGCTGACCGGAGTGCTCGACGCGGCCGGCGCCGACACCGTCCGGGCCGCGCTGCTGGCCCGCCTCTGCGACCGACCTGGCACAGTGGTGGCCGACGTGACCGGGTTGCGGGTCGCCGACCAGGTCGGGCGGGGCGTCTTCGCCGAGATCCGCCGGGAGGTCGCCGACTAGCCCGCCGCGGACCTGCTGCTCTGCGACCCGGCGATCTCCGGGTCCGGCGGTGCCGACGCCGCACTGACCGGCGTCCCGGCCTGGCCCACCCTGGACGGCGCGCTGGCGGCGGCGCCACTGGCGGCGGTCCTCACCGCTGAGCTCGCCCCGACCGTCGGCGCCGCCCGGCAGGCCCGCGAGCTGGTCGCCACCGGCTGCCAGCACTGGGACGTGCGGACCCTGGCCGAACCGGCGAGCCTCGCGATCACCGAGATGGTCAACAACGTGGTGGCGCACGCCCGGACCCCGATGACCGTCCGGCTCGCTCCCCAGGCGGGCACCCTGCGTGTGGCGGTTCGCGACCACTCCCCCCTCCGACCCGCGTTCGCCGGGCCGGCCCCACCGACCCGGGCCGGCGGGCGGGGCCTGGTGCTGATCGACACGGTGGCCCGTCGGTGGGGCAGCAGCCCGGTACCGGACGGGAAGGTCGTCTGGTGCGTGCTGCACCCCGATGACGAACCCGGCCCCGCCGGCTGACGGGTTGTTCCCGCCCTGGTGTCCGGGTCGCCACCACACGGCCGGCAGCCCCCGGTTACGGCGGCAGGGCAGCGGGTAGTGATCAGACATGCGCGACAACGAGTACCCGACCCCCGTGTCCGACACCGAGGCGGACGGCCTGCCCGGCACCGCCGACGACGACTCGACGGCCAACGACGATGTGCTCACCGGGCGCGAGGCGGACGGCCCGGACCCGGCCCAGCTGCCCGGCGACCGGACGCCGGTGGCGGTGGACCGGTTCGGGACCACCGCCGAGGAACAGCTCGACGGTGAGTCGTTGGACTACAAGCTCGACCGAGAGGTCTACGAGCGCCCGGTGGACGACCCGTTGGCCGGCACGATCGACCCGAAGATCGCCTTCGAGGCCGACAACCTGGAAGCCGCGGCCGAGGCCCAGTTGGATGCCGACGTGATGGACCCCGGTCCGACCTCGGACCCGAACTCGCCGGTCTCCCTCTACGACCACGGCCAGCTCGGCACGGTGGCCGACGCCACGGTGGGCCGGCTGGTGGAACCGGACGAGGGGGCGCACACCGACCAGGAAACCGACTCCGTGGCGTACGACGCTGGTTCGGCGGGCGGCGGGGCGAGCGCCGAGGAGCTGGCCATCCACGAGACGGAGCCGCCGCGCTCGGTCTGAGCGGGTTCAGTCGTCCAGGCCCCGCTCGATGGCGTACCGGGTCAGCTCGACCCGGTTGTGCAGTTGCAGCTTGCCCAGCGTGTTCTGCACGTGGTTCTGCACGGTGCGGTGCGACAGCCCGAGCCGCTGCGCGATCTGCTTGTACGACACCCCCTTGGCCACCAGGCGCAGCACCTCCGTCTCCCGGTCGGTGAGGCGCGGTGCCCCGGGCTCCGCGCCGCCGGCCGCCCCGGCGTCCGACCCCGGCCCGGCGGCCAACCGGCGGTACTCGCCGAGGACCAGCCCGGCCAGGCCGGGCGTGAACACCGGATCGCCGGCAGCCGTGCGGCGCACCGCGTCGAGGAACTCGGCCGGCGCCGTCGACTTCACCAGGTAGCCGGTGGCCCCCGCCTTGACCGCGTCCAGCACGCTCTGCTGCTCGCCGCTGGCGCTGAGCATCAGCACCCGGACCTCCGGCAGCACCACGCGCAGCCCGCGGACCACCTCGACGCCGGAGACATCCGGCAGTTGCAGGTCGAGGACGACCACGTCCGGTCGGGCGGCGGGGGCCACCCGGATCGCCTGCCGCCCCTCGCCGCTGGTGGCCACCACCAGGAAACCGGCCTCGGTCAGGTCACGGGCCACTCCCTCGCGCCACATCGGGTGGTCGTCGACCACCATCACCCGTACCGGGGTCACGGCTCCGCCCTCGGCACGGTCAGCTCGATCTCGGTGCCGGCCTCGGGGGCCGACACGATCCGGACCGTTCCGCCCAGGTCCGCCATCCGGCCCCGGATCGACTGGGTCACGCCGAGCCGCCCCTGGGCGGCCGCCTCTGCCAGCCGGCCATCCGGGATGCCCGGCCCCTCGTCACGGATCGACACGGTCACGGTCGCCCCCTCGTCCTCGATCAGCACCCAGGCCCGCCCGTCGGCGTGCCGCCCCACGTTGTCCAGCGCCGCGCCGGTCGCGGCGGCCAACTCCCCGGCCACCTGCCGGGGCAGCGACACCGGGGTGGCCGGCGCGGAGAGCGACACCGCCGGTGAGGCGTACCGGCCGAGCAGCGTCCGAAGATCCACCGTGCCGGCCGCGTCCGGGGCGGTGGCGTCGGCCGGGGCGGCGCCGGCGATCAGCGCGCGCAGGGCGGCTTCCTGCTCACCGGCCAGGCGGGCCAGCTCGCCGGCCTCGCCGGGCAGGTCGGCGCCGCGCCGCTGCACCAGGGCCAGCACCTGGAGAACCGAGTCATGGATGCCCCGGGCCAGCCGCTCCCGCTCCCGGGTGGCCGCCTCCAGCTCCACCGCGCGTTGCAGCCGCTCCTCGGCGGTCGCCGCGAGCCGGGCCACATGCCCGACCACCACTCCGGCGAGCAGCATCAGGATCACCCCGGTGAACGAGGACTGGCCGATCCGTTCCCGGGTGGCCAGGTCCGCGCCGGCGACCAGCAGCGCGGCCACGGTGCCCCGCCGGCGGCCACCGGAGACGGCCCAGGCCAGGACCGGGCCCGCCATCCAGGCCACCCCCAGGGTGGGCACGCCGGTGGCGAGCGCCGCCCGGCCGACGACCCACGGGGTCGCCAGCACGATGGCCATCACCACCCCGAGGTCGGCCAGCAGCAGCGGCCAGCGCCGCCAGGCCGGGCGGGCGTAGCCAATCGCGGTCGCCACCGTCCAGGCGATCATCACCAGGACCAGGGCCGCGACGACGAACGGGTGGGCGTACCGGTCGGCGTCGCGTACCGCGAGCACGCCGACGTACGCCAGGGACGCGAACCGGAACACCGCGAGCGCCCGCCAGAGCGGCACCTCGAATCCACCCGATGGCGACGGCATGGCGGTCAGGATGCCACAGTCCGACCAGCCGGGCGGCCGGCAGCGAGTGCGGTTCGGGAAACCCTGACGTACGGTGGAAAAGCCGCGAAATTCTCCGAGATCCGCCGGTCGGGACGGGGCCATGACGAACGCAGATCCGCACGCACCGCGTACGGTTGTGCCCATCGAACCTGCCCTCCTGATCGCCGATGCCTTCGACCAGGCCCAGGTGACCGAGATCCGCCACTCGGTCACCTCCTGCGCGCACGCCTGCGGGCTGATCGGCCAGCGGCTCGACGACTTCGTGCTGGCGGTCAACGAGCTGATCACCAACGCCGTGCGGCACGGCGGCGGGCGAGGGTGGTTGCGGCTCTGGCAGGAGCCGGGGACGCTGGTCTGCGAGGTTGCCGACCACGGGCACGGGATCAGCGCACAGCGCCTGGGCGACCGCCGGCGGCCGGCCCCGGACACCGCGGGCGGCTGGGGCCTCTGGCTGGCCCGCGAGCTGACCGACGCCATGGAGGTGGCCACCGGCGCCGCCGGCACCACCGTCCGCATCACCTCAGCCCTCACCATCCGTAACCGCACCGCGCTCTGACCCCCGCCCACCACCGTCGCGGGGCTCAGGCGAAGAGCGCGGAGACGGATTCGCCGTTGTGGATCCGGCGCATCGCCTCGGCCAGGGCGGGGGCCACCGAGAGGACCTGGAGTTTGGGGACCCGCTTGTCGGTCGGGATGGGCACCGTGTTGGTGCAGACGATCTCCAGTACGCCGGGCTGATCGCTGAGTCGCCGCAGCGCGTCGCCGGAGAAGAGGCCGTGCGTGCAGGCCAGCCGGATCGAGCGGACCTTCAGGCCACGCAGGTGCTCCATCAGCTCGACGACCGTGCTGCCCTTGGCGATCTCGTCGTCCAGCACGATGACGTCCTTGTCGGTCACCTCACCGATCACCGCGCTGATCTTGACCAGGTCGTCGCTGAACCGTTGCTTCGCCCCCGCCGCGACCGGCGTGCCGAGCAGCCGGGCGAAGGCCGCGGCCTCCTTGGCGTTACCCAGGTCGGGCGAGACGACGACGGTGTTGCTGAGGTCGTAGCGCCGGAAGTGGGCGGCGAGCTCGCGCAGCGCGTGCAGGTGATCCACGGGGACGCTGAAGAAGCCGTGCACCTGGGGCGAGTGCAGGGTCATCGCGAGCACCCGGTCGGCGCCGGCCGAGGTGAGCAGGTCGGCGACGAGCCGGGCGCCGATCGAGATCCGCGGCGCGTCCTTCTTGTCGGAGCGGGCGTACGCGTAGTGCGGCAGCACCACCGTGATCCGGCCGGCGGACGCCCCTCGGGCGGCGTCGATCATCAGCAGCAGCTCGACCAGGTGCTCCTGCACGGGCGGCACCAGCGGCTGGATCAGGAAGACGTCCCGCTCCCGGCAGTTGGCCTGCAGTTGCACTTCCAGGCAGTCGTTGGCGAACCGGGAGACCCGCACGGGATGCAGCGGCACCCCCAGGTGGGCGCAGATCTCGGCGGCGAGGTCGGGATGGGCGGTTCCACTGAAAACGGCGATGTCGCGCACGTTCGCACATCGTAGGCGAAGCGGTCGGCGCAGGACGGCGGCGGGCCGCAACCGACCGTGACGCCGGTCGCACCGCGCGGTGGGTCCGGGTACGGTGCTGCGGTGACCCCCCAGTACGTCGCCGCCATCGATCAGGGCACCACCTCCTCGCGGTGCATCGTCTTCGACCGGGCCGGGGAGATCGTCGCCGTGGCCCAGCGCGAGCACCGGCAGATCTTTCCCCGACCCGGCTGGGTGGAACACGACGCCGAGGAGATCTGGGACAACGTCCAGCAGGTCGTCCAGGAGGCGTTGCGGTCGGCCGGCACCGACACGGCCGGGCTGGCCGCGGTCGGCATCACCAACCAGCGGGAGACGACCGTGGTCTGGGACCGGGCCACCGGACGGCCGGTGGCCAACGCGGTGGTCTGGCAGGACACCCGGACCGGGCCGCTGCTGCGCGAGCTGGAGGCGGCGTACGGCGAGGAGCTGTTCCGGACCCGCACCGGCCTCCCGCTGGCCACCTACTTCGCCGGGCCGAAGCTGCGCTGGCTGCTGGACGAGGTGGACGGCCTACGCGAGCGCGCCGAGCGCGGCGAGGTGCTCTTCGGCACCATGGACAGCTGGCTGATCTGGAAGCTGACCGGCGAGCACGTCACCGACGTGACCAACGCCAGCCGGACCATGCTGATGGACCTCGCCACCCTGGCCTGGGCCCCGGAACTGCTGGACGCGATGGGCGTGCCGGCGGCCATGCTGCCGGAGATCCGCAGCTCCGCCGAGGTGTACGGCACCGCCACCGGGGTGCTGGCCGGAGTGCCGGTGGCAAGCGCGCTCGGCGACCAGCAGGCCGCCCTGTTCGGCCAGACCTGTTTCCAGCCTGGCGAGGCGAAGTGCACCTACGGCACCGGCAGCTTCCTGCTGCTCAACACCGGGGCCAGCCCGGTCCCGTCGACGCACGGCCTGCTCACCACGGTCGCCTACCGGATCGACGGCCAGCCGGCGGCGTACGCGCTGGAGGGCGCGATCGCGGTCACCGGTTCGCTGGTGCAGTGGCTCCGGGACAGCCTCGGTCTGATCTCGACCGCCGGGGAGGTGGAGGAACTCGCTCGCACCGTGGACGACAACGGCGGCTGCTACGTGGTGCCGGCGTTCTCCGGGCTCTTCGCCCCGCACTGGCGCAGCGACGCGCGTGGCGTGATCGCCGGGCTGACCGGCTACATCACCAAGGGGCACCTGGCGCGGGCGGTGCTGGAGGCGTCGGCGTGGCAGACCCGCGAGGTGGTGGACGCGATGAACGCCGACTCCGACGTGGCGCTGCGCCGGCTCCGGGTGGATGGCGGGATGACCGCGAACCAGCTGCTCATGCAGTTCCTCGCGGACGTGCTCGACGTGCCGGTGGTCCGCTCCCGGATCACCGAGACCACCTGCCTTGGCGCTGCGTACGCGGCCGGCCTCGCGGTCGGCTTCTGGCCGGACCTGGCCACCCTGCGCGAGCAGTGGCGCTCGGACGCGCAGTGGGAGCCGGCCATGGCCCCCGAGTTGCGAGACCGGGAGCTGCACAACTGGCGCAAGGCCGTGCGGCGCACCCTCGACTGGGTGGAGTGAGCCTCGTTCGCGGGCCCTCGGTGCGCGGGGTTCCCGGTGCGCGACAGTGACCCGGGGCGTCGAAGACAGCGTCGTACCACGCCCCGCCCGGCTCAGCTCCAGCGGTTACCGGTGAGCTTCTCGTAGACCTCGACGTAGCGGGCCCGGGTCGCCTCGACCACCTCGGCCGGCATGTCCGGCGCCGGACCCTGCTTGTCCCAGCCGCTGCCGGTGGCCCAGTCCCGCACGTACTGCTTGTCGTACGAGAACTGCACCCGCCCGGGCTGGTACGACTCGGCCGGCCAGAACCGGGACGAGTCGGAGGTGAGCAGCTCGTCGGCGAGGACCAGGGTGCCGTCCGGCGCCCAGCCCAGCTCGATCTTGGTGTCGGCGACCAGGATGCCCCGGTCGGCGGCCAGTTCCGCCCCGTGCCGGTAGATGTCGATGGTGATCTGCCGCAGCCGCTCGGCGGTGGCCTGGCCCACCTTGTCCACCACGTCGGCGAACGTGATCGGCTCGTCGTGCTCGCCCACCGGGGCCTTGCTCGACGGCGTGAAGATCGGCTCGGGCAGGATCGACGCCTCGCCGAGCCCCCGGGGCAGCGGCACGCCGGAGACCGCGCCGGTGCGCTCGTACTCCCGCAGGCCACCGCCGGTGAGGTAACCCCGGGCCACGCACTCGACCGGGACCATGTCCAGCCGCTGGCAGCGGATCGCCCGCCCGGCGAACTCCGCCGGCACGTCGGCGGCCGAGATGACGTGGTTCGGCACCAGGTCGGCGAGCTGCTCGAACCACCACAGCGAGAGGGCGGTGAGCAGGCGACCCTTGTCCGGAATCGGCGTCGGCAGCGCCACGTCGTAGATCGAGATGCGGTCCGAGGCGACCAGGATCAGGTCGTCGCCGTCGGCGTAGACGTCCCGGACCTTGCCCGAGTGCAGAAGTTCCACGCGCCCTAGTACACCACGCGGCACCGGGACGCCCGCTTCGACCACCCGCGCTCGCCGTTGCGGGCAGCGGTGCCCGGACGCACGTTGACACCTTCCCGCGCCGCCTGCGTGAATGGTCCGACCGCCGCCACCCGCAGGTGCCAGGAGATCCCGTGCCCGCTGTTCGACCCCCGATCGACCGCCTCGACGCCGACCCGGGCCGGCGCCGAGTGCTGGGCGCGCTGCTCGGTGCTCCCCTGCTGGCCGCCGGCGGGCTGACCGGATGCAGCGACGGCCCCGCCACATCCACCGACGCGGGGCCGGTCGAGCTGTCGGTCTTCTGGTGGGGTGGGACGAAGCGGGCCGAGCTGACCGAGAAGGTGCTGCGGCTCTACTCGGAGCGCAACCCCCGGGTCACCTTCCGCGTCACCTGGCAGGGCGCCGACGGCTACTACGACCGGCTGGCCACCCAGGCGGCCGGCGGCAACGTGCCGGACCTGATCCAGCTCGACGACGCCGTGCTGACCGAGTACACCCAGCGCCAGATCGTCCTCGACCTCACCGAGCGGGTCGCCGACCACCGGTTGGACCTGCGCGGCCTGCCGGAGAGCCTGATCCGCTACGGCACGGTGGACGGGCGGACGATGGCGGTGGCCGGTGGGCAGACCCTCGCGGCGGTGGTGTTCAACCGGGACCTGCTGCGGGAGCTGAGGGTGCCGGAGCCACGCGGCGGGATGCCCTGGGCGGACTACATCGCCTGGGCGGAACAGGTCACCGAGGCCAGCGACGGCCAGGTGGCCGGCACCATGGACGCGTCCGGCGACTACCGCGCGCTCTGGCTCTGGCTGCGCGCCCAGGGCGGCGAGTTCTACCGGGGACGCCAGCTCGGCTTCGGCGCGGACGAGCTGATCGGCTGGTTCGAGCTGTGGCAGCGCGCCCGGGCCGGGCGGGCCACGCCGGGCGCGGCACTGGTCGAGCAGGCCGACAGCGGGGAGCCGGCACGGCAACTGGTGGTCAGCGGGTTGACCGCCGCGTCCTTCGCCTGGTCCCACGAGCTGCCGGAGCTGCAACGGCTCACGGAGGCCGAGCTGGGCGTGGTCGGCTTCCCCGGCCCGCCGGGTGCGCAGTGGGCGCGGGCGTCGATGTACTGGGCGGCGTTCCGCGGCACCCGCCACCCGGACACTGTCATCGACGTGATCAACTTTCTGACCACGAACGGCGAGGCCGGCACCGTCCTCGGCCACGAACGCGGCCTCAACGCCAGCATCGCCGTCCGCCGCTACACCGAGGGCAGCATCACCGACCCGGCGCAGCAGCGGGCCGCCGCGTTCAACGCCAGCATCGCCGAACAGCTCGGGCCGGCACCGGCGCCACCACCAAAGGGGCACGCCAAGGTGCGTACCCTGCTCGTCACCGCCGCGGAGAGCATCCGCTCCGGACGCGCCGGCACCCGCGCGGCCACCTCTCGTTTCATCGCCCAGGCCAACGCCGCCCTGGCGGCGTGACCACCGGCGGCGGCCGGTCGGCCGCCGGCGGTGATGACGAGCCGCCGACCGGCCGGGCACGGCGGCAACGCCCGGGTCAGCGCGGCGGACCGCCCCGGCGGTTGCGCGTCAGCCGCAGCACCAGGAACACGATGATCGCCACCACCACCAGGCAGCAGAGCAGGCCGAGGAATCCGAAGCCACCGCCGCGGGACCGCCGCCGGGCGGCCTCCACCACCAGCTCGCCGGTGCCCGTGGACGCCCAGGCCGCGACGGGCACGAACACCGCCAGCACGACCGCACCGAGGACCGCGCTGAGCCGGCCCCACCACTTGCCGAATGAAGACATGTCCCCATCCTCGCCGAAGGACGCAACCTCGGCACGATTGTCCACACCCAGTCATGCGGCCTACGTCGCCGCCGCCCACACCAGACCGCGCCTGTGCGGGATCCCAAAAAAAACCCGACCCCCACGATCTGGGGGCCGGGCTTTGACGTGCACCTTCAGTGGTAGCGGGGACAGGATTTGAACCTGCGACCTCTGGGTTATGAGCCCAGCGAGCTACCGAGCTGCTCCACCCCGCGTCGACTGGTTAACCCTAACCCATCCGTTCCGGTGATGATCGGCGGGGTCGCCACTCGAGGCCTGGCACGACCACCGGTCCGCCGCCCACACGTACCCGACAACGTCGACAGCCCGCCTCCGGCGAACCGGAAACGGGCTGTCGATCTGTGTCTCTCGTAGCGGGGACAGGATTTGAACCTGCGACCTCTGGGTTATGAGCCCAGCGAGCTACCGAGCTGCTCCACCCCGCGTCGGCTCGATAACCGTAGCGCACCGACCCGGGGCACCGCAAAGCGACCCACATCCCGCCACCCACCCGCTCACCGGGGCCGCCGTCAGCCGAGCCAGTCCTCGATCGCCGCGACCGCCCGCCGGCTGTCGGCATCGAACGGGGCACGTTCGGCGGAGGTGCCCTCCCAGCCCTGTTCCCAAAGCACCGTCACCACGTCGTCGATGCGGACCGCCCGGACCAACCGGACCTCCTCGCCGTCCGCTTCGCCGTTGGCGTCCAGGAACGGTGCCCGCATCTCGAACAGCACCGACTCGTCCCCATACCTGCCCGGGTCGAGCAGCCGCTGCCGCCAGGTCCGCGCGCCGTCGTCGGGCAGCTCCTGCTCGGGGCAGTCGCGAACGGCCCGCCGCAGCTCCCGTATTGCGTCGTCGGCACGGCCCGGGCGGTAGATGGTGATGGTGTGCCGGTAGCTGCCGTCCGGCAAGTACCCCTGCGGGGTTTCCGGCCGCTTGTAGGCCAGGTACCGGCCGCGGCGCTGCGCCACGGCGGACTCGCTGGGATAACCGGCCGTGCAGAGCACCGGCAGCGCCGCGCCGTCGATCCGCGATTTCAGGCCGGTCTGGTTCGCGGCCGCCAGGACGAAGAAGGCACGGTCCGGAATCGAGGTTGGTGGCCGGGGAGTGCCCGCACCTGTTGTGGGCGCCGACGGCGTACCACTCGGCGTGCCGCCCGGCGGCGACGACGGTGGCGACGGGGACAGGGACGGGGGTGGCGTCGATCCGGTCGGCACCGGGCCCGGAGTGTCGGCGGGCGGCGGCAACGGTGTTGCGTCGTCCGCCGACAACACCAGCCGGCCGCCGACCGCCACCCCGCCGAGCAGCACCGCCACCGCGAGCGCGGTGCTGGCGACCCGGACGCGGGCCCGCCGGTCGGCGCGCCGCCGAACCAGCCCGGGGTGCGCGAACTCCTGGTCGTCGACAGCGGCGCCGAGCGACCGGTAGAGGTCGGAGAGTTCAGCTGACATCGTTCGCCTCCAGCTTCACGGTGGAGAGGTCGGGCAGCAGCGCGGCCAGCCGGAACCGGCCGCGGGACAGCCAGGACTTCACGGTGCCGACCGGCACGTCGGCCTCCCGGGCGATGTCCTCCACCGACATGTCGAAGAGATAGTGCAGGGCCAGCGCCTGCCGCTGGCCGGTCGGCAACTCGCGGAGGGCACGAACCAGCAGAACGCCGTCCTCACTGGGCGCCGGAGCGTCCGGCGGTGGTCCGGTGCGACTCAGCGCCGACCGCCAGCGGTGCAGGCGCCGCCAACGGTCCGTCGCGAGCCGGGCCACCACCAGCCGCAGCCACGCCTCCGGGGCCGGATGCGTCGACAGCCGTCCCCACTGCCGCCAGGCACGGGCGAACGCCTCCTGCACCAGATCCTGCGCCTCGGTGTGGTCGCCCGTGACGGCATAGCCGTACCGCAACAGCCGCCGCGCCGTGCCGCGGTACAACTCGTCGAAACTCTGCGCGTCCCTCATCGGCTGGTCCCCCTCGTCCGCACCCCGTTGCAGAGAGGACGACGGACCGGTACCGCAGGTTGCGGGCCGGCCGGCCGCGGTGTGTCCGGGAGGCGACACGCGGACACGGCGAAGCCCTCGCCGTCACGACCAGGTGCGGTCCGACGACGAGGGCTCCGAAAGGTTCTTCCCGAGGGGCGAGGTCAGCCGCCCGGGCTGGGGGTCGGCGGCGGAGCGCTGCCACTCGGCGACGGGCTGCCACTGGGCGAAGCGGGCGGGTTGGCCGCCTGCTGCGCCTGCTGGAAGGCGGTGAGCGCCTCGTCCAGCGCCTTGAGCGCCCGACCGTACCGCTCGAAGTCCCCGGACGTCTGCGCGGCCCGGACCTCGGTGATGGCGGTCTGCACCCGGTTCGCCGCGTCGGCCAGTTCGCCGGTCATCGGCGGCGTGCCGGTGCCGGGGCCGGGGCTCGGCGGCGGCGTGGTCGGGTTACCCCCGGTGGTCGGGGGCGGCGGCGGCGGTGCGCCCTGCCCGGCCCGCTTGCCCTGCTCGACCAGCTGTTTGATGCCGTCGTTGATGTTGTCGGCGAGCGCCACGAAGGAGCCGCCGTCACCGTACGAGAGCAGCACCTTCTGCAGCAGCGGGTACGCGTCCTGCTGGTTGCTCTTCACGTAGACCGGCTCGACGTAGAGCATGCCGTCGGCGAACGGCAGCGAGAGCAGGTTGCCGTACTGCACCTGCGCCTGGTTGCTGGAGAGCAGGTTGAGCTGCTGGCGGATGTTGGCGTTGTTGGTCATCTGCTGGTGCACCTGCACCGGGCCGGAGACCCGGGTCTGGTCCGGCAGCTCCAGCACCTCCAGCCGGGGCTGCCCCTCGACGTACGACCCCGAGATCAGCGCGGCGAGGTTCTGCCGGCCGTTCGGGGTGACCGCGGAGGTGAGCTGGAAGCGCGGGGACTCCTGCCCGGGGAACTGGGTGAACAGGTAGTACGGGGGCTGCTTCTGGCCGCTGTCCGGCGCGTCCGGCACGTTGGGCACCTGCCAGAAGTCCTGCGCCGAGTAGAAGTCACCCGGGTTGGTCACGTGGAACTTGGTGAGCAGGTTCCGCTGCACCTTGAACATGTCCGCCGGGTAGCGCAGGTGCTCGGTCAGCTCGACCGGAATCTCCGTCTTCGGCAGCACCAGGTCACCGCCGAACGCCTTGTTCCACGCCTTGAGCACCGGGTCGGTGTCGTCGTACTCGTAGAGCTTCACGGTGCCGTCGTACGCGTCGACGGTGGCCTTCACCGAGTTGCGCATGTAGTTGACGTTCTCCCGGGCCAACTGGAAGGTGCCCCGGTTGGTCAGCTCGTCGGTGGTCTCGGTCTGGAGGTTGACCCGCTCGGCGTACGGGTAGGTCGCCGCCGTCGTGTAGCCGTCGACGATCCACTGCACCCGGCCGTCCACCACCGCCGGGTACGGGTCGCCGTCCAGGGTGAGGAACGGCGCGACCTTCTCCACCCGGTCCCGCGGGTTGCGCACGTAGAGCAGCCTGGAGTCCTTGTTGACCGCCTCGGAGAGCAGGAAGTTCGACTCCTGCTCCTTGATGGCGTACAGCAGCCGCCGCGTGAAGGAGCCGATCTCCACGCCGCCCTCGCCGGTGTAGGTGTAGGACTCGCCGCCACCCTCACCCACCGGCCGGTCGAACTCGGCCTTCTTGTTCGGGTCGGACTGCCCGACGATCGCGTAGTCGTCGGCGGCCATCCGCTCGCCGTAGTAGATGCGCGGCTGCTTCGCCGGGATCTGCTCGGTCTGCGAGGAGCACGCCTCCTGGGTCCGCTCGCCGAGGAAGCCGGAGACGAAGAACGGCTGCCCGCCGCAGACCACCTGGTTCGCCGGGGCGGCCACCAGCCCGTACCCGTGGGTGTAGACGGTGTGTCGGTTGATCCAGGTGTTCTGCTGGTCGGTCAGCTCGCCGTAGTTGATCTCCCGGACGCCGACCACGTAGTCGGAGGTCTTGCCGTTCACCCCGTACCGGTCGATGTCCAGCTTCGGGCCGAAGTCGTAGAAGCCGCGCACCTGCTGGAGCTGGGTGTAGGTCTCGCTGACCAACTGCGGGTCGAGCAGCCGCACGTTCGACACCACCGAGGTGTCGGTGGCCAGGTTGGCCGGCGGGGTGAGGTTGCTCGCCGCGAACGGGGTCGTCTCGGTGACCGCCAACCCGAACGCCGCCCGGGTCGCGTCGATGCTGCGTTGGATGTACGGCGCCTCCTTGTCCTTGGCGCTCGGCTTGACCTCGAAGGTCTGCACCGCCCAGGGGTAGATGCCGCCGATGGCCACCGCGGACACGCCGAGCAGGGCGAGCGAGATGCCCGGCCAGACCAGGTTCCGCATCCAGGCGTTGGAGAACACGATGATCGCGATCGCCACCACGATCGAGATGTAGGCCAGGATCTCCTTCGCCGGCAGCAGCGCGTTGACGTCCGCGTAGCCGGCGCCGTACAGCTTGGCGCCCTCGTTGTACTCCAGCAGCATCGCCCGCCGGTCCAGCACGTACGCGACGGACTTGAGCAGCACGAAGACCGCGACGAGGCTGCTCAGGTGGGCGCGGGCGGCGTTGCTCATCCGGTCCCCGACGCCCTGGAGGCGGACCCCGCCGAAGAGGTAGTGCACCGCCAGCGCGCCGATCACGGCCAGCACCACCGCGGTGAACGCGACCCCGAGCAGGTAGCGCCAGAACGGCAGCTGGAAGACGTAGAAGCCGATGTCGACCCCGAACTCCGGGTCCTTGATTCCAAAGTCGCCGCCGTTGCGGAAGAGCAGCCACTGGTTCCACCGGCTCTGCGCGGAGAGACCGGCGAAGAGCCCGACCACGGCGGCGGTCAGCGCGATCCAGGTGCCGAGGCGCGGGCTGAGCGCCATCCGGTAGCGCTCCAGGGTCGCCTGCTCGACCGAGTGCGGACGCAGCCGCGGGCGCAGCCGGTGGGCCAGCCACAGGTTGCCGCCGACGATGACCGCCATGCCGAGGCCGACGGCGAGGAAGAGCAGCAGCCGGGTGACCAGCACGCCGGTGAAGACCTCGGTGTAGCGGACCTCGTCGAACCAGAGCCAGTCCGTCCACGCCTGCACACCCCAGCCGAGCAGGGTGAAGAGCACGAACACCCCGACCAGGACAGCGATGGTGACGCGTCCGCGCCGGCTCATCCTCGGAAGGGGGCTGCTGCTACGCATGACCACTGTTGGCTCCGCACGCTCGAGTGTGATCGGCTCCGACCAGGCACCCAGAGTACGGGGTGTTCCTGAACGCGGCGGGGCACGGTCACACGCGTCAGCAGCGGGTCGGCTGTCCCCCCGCCCGCAGCGTCTCCAGCGCGGTCAGCCCTTGGCTCAACGAGCCCACCCGCAGCAGCGGCAGATCGGGTTGCGGATTGCGGACCGCCTCGGCGCAGTTGTCCGCCGGCACGAGGAAGACCTTGGCCCCGGCGCGCTTCGCACCGACCAGTTTCTGGGCGATCCCGCCGATCGGGCCGACGTTGCCCTCGTCGTCGATGGTGCCGGTGCCGGCGATGACCTGCCCACCGGTGAGGTCGGCTGGGGTCAGCTTGTCCACGATGCCCAGGGCGAACATCAGGCCGGCACTCGGCCCGCCGATGTCCTCCAGGTCGATGCCGAGCGTGAACGGGTGCGGCTGCTGCTGGTCGATCTCGACGCCGATCCGCGGCCGGCCGTCCTGCTCCTGACTGGTCACCGTCGCGGTGGCCGACGCGCCGTCGCGGGTGTAGCCGATGGTCAGGGCCGTGCCGGCCGGCTTGGCCCGGACCAGCTCGGTGACCTTCGAGGCCACCGGCACCGGCTTACCGTCGACCGAGGTGACCACGTCACCGACCTTGAGCACTGCGGCGGACGGGCCGTCCGCGGCCACCGTCTTGATCACCACCTGCACCGGGAAGCCCAGTTCGCGGAGCGCGGCGGTCTCGGCGCTGGTCTGCGACACCTTGAAGTCCTCGGCGTTGCGCTGCTCGACCTGCTCCGTCGACTCCCCCGGCGGGTACACCAGCTCGCGCGGCACCACCGCCTCGTCGTCGGAGAACCAGCCGGCGATCGCCCCGCGGAGCCGCACCGTGGGCTGCACCCCCACCGTGGTCAACCGGAGCTGGCCGGCGGAGGTGGACGTCTCCCGCCCGGAGACCTGGATGACCTCCTTGCCGTCGGCGGTGCCGAGGGTGTTGACCGTCGGGCCCGGGCCGAGCACCACGTACGGGATCGGCACCCGGAGCACCCCGATGCTCAGCAGGGCGGTGAACAGGGCACCGAGCAGGACCGTCAGGCCACGACGTCTCATGCGGCAGAGCGTACCGACCGCTCGGGGCCCGGTTGCCGGATGCGCCGCGCGACTTCGCCCTCAGCGCAACGCCAGCGGCGGCGAGCTGGGGCGCGGCGCGCGTACCGTAGACGTCGTGCCTGATATTCCGTTCGGTTTCGCGCTACCGGGTGGGCAACCACCAGACCCCAACGATCCCGCGCAGATGCAGCAGTTCATGTCGCAGTTGCAGCACCTGCTCTCCGCGCCGGGCAGCGGGCCGGTCAACTGGGACCTGGCCCGGCAGGTGGCGGCCAGCCAGCTGGCGGCCGCCGGCGACCCGGCGGTGTCGCCCTACGAGCGCAACGCGGTGGAAGAGGCGTTGCGCCTGGCCGACCTGTGGCTGGAGCCCGCCTCGGCCTGGCCGTCCGGCATCCAGTCCCCGGTGGCCTGGAACCGCAATGAGTGGATCTTCAAGACGCTGGACGTGTGGCGCAAGCTCTGCGACCCGGTGGCGAGCCGGATGGTCGGCGCGATGGGCGACCTGGTGCCGCCGGAGGCGCGCGCCCAGCTCGGCCCGATGCAGTCGATGGTGGCCACCCTCGGCGGCGCGCTCTTCGGCGGGCAGTTGGGGCAGGCCCTCGGCTCCCTCGCCGCGGAGGTGCTCTCCGCCGGCGACATCGGGCTGCCGCTCGGTCCGGCCGGCACGGCCGCGCTGATCCCGGCCAACATCCGGGCGTACGGCGAGGGCCTGGAGCTGCCCGAGGACGAGGTGCGCCTCTACGTGGCGCTGCGCGAGGCCGCCCACCAGCGGCTGTTCCAGCACGTCCCGTGGCTGCGCGGGCACGTGCTCAGCGCGGTGGAGATGTACGCCTCGGGCATCCGGGTCAACCGGGAGGCGATCGAGGAGGCGATGGGGCGGGTCGACCCGACCGACCCGGAGTCGATGCAGGCGATCGCCCTGGAGGGCATCTTCACGCCGGAGGACAGCCCGGCGCAGAAGGCCTCCCTGGCCCGACTGGAGACCGCGCTGGCCCTGGTCGAGGGCTGGGTGTGCCACGTGGTGGACAGCGCCGCCAGCGACCGGCTGCCCAACGTCGTCCGGCTGGGCGAGGCGTTCCGCCGCCGCCGGGCCGCCGGCGGTCCGGCCGAGCAGACCTTCGCCGCGCTGGTCGGTCTGGAACTGCGCCCGCGCCGGCTGCGCGAGGCGGCGGCGCTGTGGGCCGCGCTCACCGAGCATCGCGGCATCGCCGGCCGGGACGCGGTCTGGGGCCACCCGGACCTTCTCCCGTCGGACGACGACTTCGCCGACCCGGTCGCCTTCGCCATGAACGAGTGGGACCTGAGCGAGCTGGACAACTTCGACTTCACCGCGCCGGGTGGGGCCGAGGAGAAGGCTCCCGGCCAGCAGGACGACAGCGACACCGACGGCGACGCCAAGCCCTGACGACAGAGCCGGGGTGCCCGCACCGATCGACGGCGGGCACCCGGCCGGTCGGCCAGCGGGTCACGCACGCCCCGCCGGCCATATTGGCCAGCGGGTCAGGCCGGTCGGCCGGAGCCGGAGAGCAGGGCGCGGGTGGCCTCCCAACCCTCGAAGGCCGGGTCCAGGGTGGCCAGGTCGGCAGGCCCGCGTAGCCGACGCCACCCGGCCGTGACGGCAACGTCGCCGGGTCGGGGGGCACCGGCCCGCGCGTCGGCCGGTGTCGCCACGTCCAGGTCCAGCTTCGGTAGCCAACCCGCCACGGGCAGTCGCACGGCCACCCCGAGCAGGCCCGGGCCGCCGCCCTCCACCGGGGCGACCGCGACCGGCCGGGTGGTGAGCGGGCGCAGCAGTTTGCCGACGGTCAGCGCGGGCAGGTCGGGCACGTCACCGGCGAGCACCGCCGCCTGCTCGTAGCCGTCCAGCGCGGCGAACACCGCGGTCGGCGTCGGCTCGGCCACCTCGTACACGGTGGTGCCGGGCCAGACCACGGCGTCCGCCAACGACCGGTCGGCCGGGGTCACCGCGACGGCGACCTCCACCTCGTTGAGCGTGGCGAGCAGGTCGACGACGTCCTCGGCGAGCGCTGCCCGCCAGTCCGCCAGGTCGATGCCGGGCGGCGACCAGTGCACCGGCCCGAGCAACGCCACCACCACCCGTCGTGCCACATCCCGACCCTAGCGCCCCCGGCCCGACCACCTGGCCCGGCCTACGCCGCCCCGGCCGCCCGGGCTGGGCTGGGCTGGGCTGGGCTGATGATCCACCCGGTTTCAAGGATGTCGCGCTGTCCGAGGGCCCGGGACACCGCGACATCAAGGAAACCGAGTCGATCACGGAGGCCCGACCCCGCGTCAGGTGGCGACGGGGGCGCAGGAGGCGGCGGCCACGCCTTCGAGGTAGCCGCGGGCTCGTTCCGCCTTGGGATAGCGGCCGACCAGGCCCCAGAACCGGGCGTTGTGGCTGGGCACGATGAGGTGGGCCAGCTCGTGCAGCAGCACGTAGTCGATGACCCACTCCGGCATGTCCTGCACGCGGTGCGAGATCCGGATGCTGCGATCGGCGGGCGTGCAGGAGCCCCACCGGCCGTTCTGGTTGGTGACCCACCGGACGCTGGCGGGCACCGCCTTGGCGCCGTACCCGGTGAGGTAGAGGTCGATCAGCCGGGTGGCCCGGGCCAGCAGCTCCGCGTCCGAGCGGGCGAGCCGGCCCTCCCGGGCGGCGAGCCGGGCGAGCATCCGGTCGACCCACTCGCTCTCCTCGGCCCGGGAGAACTGGTCCGGGATGAGGACGACGACCCGCTCACCATCGCGGTACGCAGACACCGTGCGTCGTCGGCGCTGGCTGCGCCGCACCTCGACGACCGGCTTGCGCGTCCCCGCCATCACTGGCCCGCGCAGCCTCGGCTACGTGTCACGAAGGAAAGCTAATGCGTACTGACCAGGGGTCCGCAAGGGTCAACCGCGCGACACGCGCCCAGAAAATGGTGATTGGTCGTTGGGCGTCCCGAAAATTTCTTGGCCGGGTCGCCGCTGCGCCATCTCGTCACCCTTCGTGAACACCGATGGCGGCCCTCTCCGGGGACCCCTCCACCGTAGGTGATCACCGTGCTCGGTGCCGCTGCGGGGGCACCCGCACGGGTGGCTGAGAGGGTTTGGTCGGCGTGTCCCCGCCAAACTGACTTATCCGACCTAATTCGCCATGCACACTCTCGACGTCGACTTGCTCACAGTGTCGATGCACAGCTGACATGGAACTGCCCAGACCTGGGTAGGGTCCGCGAACCAGCGGTCACGAAGGTGGCCGCGGAGTGAGACCCAGCGCCGGCGCCCCGTGTGGCCCGCCGCCGGGCACCCCGCCGGGACGGCATTGACCGGCGGACGAGACGAGGAGGGCACCGTGGCCGACCAGGCCCAGACCTACAACGGTTACTGCGTGAAGTGCAAGGAGAAGCGGGACTTCGAGGGGCACGTTGAGGTCTCGAAGACCGGAATGAACATGGCCAAGGGCAAGTGTCCGGTTTGCGGGACAACAGTGAACCGCATCCTCGGCAAGGCCAAGGTCTGACGCGTACGGGTAATCGGGGGCGGGGGGGGGGGGGGGCCCCCCCCCCCCCCCGGGGGGGGGGGGGGGGGGGCGGGGGGGGGGGGGGGGCGGCCCCCCCCCCCCCGGGGGGGGGGTGATAACCCGACAACAATGTTGGTCGCAG